>JAFLJV010000148.1 GCA_022712845.1 Sulfurimonas sp.
TACTAAAGATGGTTATGACATTATCATTTTTCCTGAGTCCATTTTTCCATTATTTATGAATAAAACTCCAAAACTTATAGTACAGCTACAAGAATTTTCAAAAGATATAACTATCATAGCAGGTACATTAATTAAAGAGGATTCACTTAATTATAATGTTACTTATATGTTTAATAATGGAAAATATGAAATAGCAAAAAAACTTATTTTAGTTCCTTTTGGAGAATATATACCACTTCCAAAATTTGCACAAAAATTTATAAATGATACTTTTTTTGCTGGTGCATCTGATTTTAAAACAGCAACTGCACCAACTGATTTTATTATAAAAGGTGTTAAGTTTAGAAATGCTATTTGCTATGAAGCAACATGCAAAGAGATTTATGAAGGTGATGTCAACTTTGTCATAGCTTCAAGTAATAATGCATGGTTCTCTCCATCAATAGAGCCAACTCTTCAAAAATTACTTATGAGGTATTATGCTCGTAAAAATGGTGTGACTATTTATCACGCTGCTAACTATAGGGGGACAGGGGTCATTAAGTAAAACTTCATAAACCTTCTCCTAATAAGCTTTTAGATATAATCTCTAAAAAATATTAACCATATAGGCTATTTAATGTTAAATCTAAAAAATCCTGAACTATATAATAATCGTGAATTATCATGGTTACAATTTAATACTAGAGTTTTAAAACAAGCACAAGATGAATCTCTTCCTCTTTTAGAGCGTTTAAAATTTCTAGCTATTTATGGTACAAATTTAGATGAATTTTATATGATTAGAGTTGCTGGATTAAAAAAACTTTTTGCTGCTGGAGTTATAGTATCTAGTGCTGATAAACTCACTCCACTTCAACAACTTCGAGAAATTAGAGCTTACCTTCATCAAGAACAACAAGTTTTAGAACACTGCATGAGTGGTATACTTAAAAAATTAGAAGCAGAAGGTATAAGTGTAAAATCTTATGATGAAGTAAATCAACATGAAAAAAATTATTTAAACAGATTCTTTAATGAAAATATTTATCCTGTAATTATTCCTATTGCTGTAGATGCAACTCACCCCTTCCCTCACTTAAATAATCTTAGTTTTGGTCTAATTGTAAAGCTAAGTGATAGTGATAACCCATCCATAGAAAGGTTTGGAATCATTCGAGTTCCTAGAGTTTTAACTAGATTTATAGAATTAAATAATAATATCTATGTTCCTATTGAATCTATAGTTGCTCAACATGTAGAAGATCTTTTTCCTGGTTATACACTTATAAAATATGCATCATTTAGAGTAACAAGGAATGCTGATATAGAGATAGAAGAAGAGGAAGCTGATGATTTTTTGGAGATTCTTGAAGAGGGACTAAAACTTCGTCGTAGGGGTGCAATGGTGAGACTTGAAGTTGGCTCAGATACAGATGAAGAGATTATTAATTTCTTTAATCGTCATACAAATGTTTATAAAGATGATATTTATAAATTTCATACTTTTTTAAATCTAGCTAGTCTTTGGCAAATTGTATCAAACAAAGATTTTGCACACCTTCTTTCAGCCCCATATAAACCAAAAAATTTACCACCACTAGATAATACTGAAAACATATTTGTAACTCTTGAAAAACAAGATATTTTACTTTATCATCCTTATGAAAGCTTTGATCCAGTTGTTAAACTTATCCACGATGCATCAAAAGATTCAGATGTTGTTTCTATAAAAATGACACTTTATCGCTCAGGAACTAATTCACCTATAGTTCAAGCACTTATGAATGCTAGTGAATCTGGAAAACAAGTTACAGTTATGGTTGAACTAAAAGCAAGATTTGATGAAGAAAACAACTTAATTTGGGCAAAAGCACTTGAAAAAGCTGGTGCACATGTTATATACGGCATTAAAGGTTTTAAAGTTCACGCAAAAGCAACTTTAATAACTAGAAGAAAAAATGGAAAATTAAAACAATATGCACATCTAGGTACAGGAAACTATAACCCTGCAACTGCAAAAATATATACTGATATGAGCTATCTAACTTCTAAAGATGAGATAACTAGTGATTTAACAAGATTTTTTCACTTTCTAACTGGTTTTAGTAAAAAAGGTAAACTTGATGAATTATATATGTCACCTTCTCAAATTAAACCAAAAATTCTTTCACTTATCCAAAATGAGATGAGAAAAGGCAAAAATGGTCAAATTATTGCAAAAATCAATTCTCTTGTAGATGAAGATGTTATTCGTGCTTTATATAAAGCTAGTCAAGCTGGTGCAAAAATTGACCTTATAGTTCGTGGTGTATGCTGTTTAAAACCTGGAATAGAGGGAGTAAGTGAAAATATTAGAGTTATCTCTATTTTAGGAAAGTATCTTGAGCATCCAAGAACATTCTACTTTAAAAATGATGATGCTCAAGTTTATATATCATCTGCTGACTGGATGCCAAGAAACCTTATGAGAAGAATCGAGCTTTTAACAGCCATAAAAGATGAAACATCTAGAAATAAAATTATTCAAATTTTAAAACTTCAATGTTCAGATAATAACTTAGCACATGAACTTCAAAGTGATGGCTCTTACATAAAGATAAAAAAAGATCACAATAGATCTATAAACAACCATAAACTTTTAGAAGACTATGTAAATAGAATCTCTAAAGCAACTAAAAAAGAGAGTTCTAGTTCAATTGATCAACTAGTCTCACGTTTATTTATAGAGAGTTAATATGCTACACAACTTTAAAGATATGAAACCAAATTTAGGCTCAAACACTTGGGTAGCTGATTCAGCCGATGTTATAGGTGATGTAACATGTGGTGAAGATTGCTCTATATGGTTTGGTACAGTTGTAAGAGGTGATGTTCACTATATTAGTATTGGTGATAGAGTAAGTATCCAAGATTTAAGTATGGTTCATGTAACCCATCATAAAAAAGATGATAGAAGTGATGGTAATCCAACTATCATAGGTGATGATGTAACTATCGGTCATAGAGTTATGCTTCATGGTTGTATTATAGAAGATGCTTGTTTAATCGGTATGAGTGCTACTATCCTTGATGGAGCTGTTATAAGTAAAGAATCAATTGTCGGTGCTAACTCACTTATAACAAAAAACAAAAAATTTCCACCTCGCTCACTTATTATGGGAAGCCCTGCAAAAGTTATAAGAGAATTAAATGATGATGAAGTAAAAGAGCTATATGCTTCTGCTTCAAGGTATGTAAAATTTAAATCACATTATCAAAATTAACAATAAAAAGGGTACTACTTTATGCCAGAGTATTTTATATTTGCAGATATTATTGGTATCATAGCTTTTGGCATAAGTGGATTTTTAATAGCTATTAAAAATGACTTAGATATTTTAGGCATATTAATAGCTTCTACTCTAACAGCTCTTGGTGGTGGAATTATAAGAGATGCGATTCTAAGCTCTGCACCTTTTGCATTTACCTCACTTTACCCTGCTATAACACTTACAGCTACTATCTTTTTAGCTTATATACTTAAATTATATAAAAAAGCATCTATTGAAAAAAAATTGATATTTGTAGTGAGTGATACCATCGGTTTAGTCGCGTTTAGTATCACTGGTGCTCTTTTAGCTATAAATGCAGAATATAATTTTTTTGGTATAGTTATTCTTAGTTTTATCACAGCAGTTGGTGGTGGAGTTGCTAGAGACATTATGATAAATCAAGTTCCTACAGTTTTAATAAGTGATTTTTATGGCTCTATTGCAGTCATAGTTGCCCTTCTCTTGGGAGTAGTACAGTTTTTTAACATTATAAATGAGTTTAGTATAATATCTATAGCACTATTTAGTATAGTACTAAGACTTATAGCTTATAAAAAAGGGTGGCGACTACCTAAGTTAAGTTGATAAATTTTTGCCTCAAAAAAAGATGACTTTTCTAACTGATGTGGCTACACTAATTCATACTTAGAAATTAAATAAATCTAAGCTAAAATAAAAGTATGAAAAGAGTAGAGAATATGAAAAATAGTCAGTACACAAGAGAGTTTAGAGATTCAACCGTGCAGTTAGTGCTAAACAGTGAAGATTCCGTTCTAAAAATTGCTAAAAAACTAGATGTAAATGCTAAGACAATTTATAACTGGATGAATGAGTATAAAAAGACAAACCAAGATTCAACCAAAGCAGCAGTCAAGTCTCCTAAAGAAACTTTAGAACAAGAAAATAAAAGGCTAAGACGAGAAACTAAACTCCTTAGACAAGAGCGTGATATATTAAAAAAAGCAGCAGTATACTTTGCAAAAGAAGTTCAGTAAAGTATGCGTGGATAAAAGATAATAAAATGAGCTTCAATATAAATCTAATGTGTAAAATTTTAAAAGTAAATTTATCAAGCTATTATCATTGGATTAAAAATGGTTGTATAGTTAAAAAAGTGGATCAAAAACTTAATGAGATGATTGAAACTATTTTTATACAAGGTAGATGCAAGTATGGTACAAGACGATTAAAAGATAAGTTAGAACGACTATACGGGCTTATCATTTCAAGAAGAGTCATTGGAAATATTATGAAAGATTTAAATCTAGTGGCAAATAAGAAGAAAAAGTTTAAAGTTAATACAACTGATTCAAATCATAACTTATCTGTTGCACCAAATCTTTTAAATAGAGACTTCTATGCATCTGCTCCTGATGAAAAATATGTTGGAGATATAACATATATCCCAACAAGTCAAGGATGGCTATTTCTTGCAACTGTTATAGATCTATACTCAAGAAAAATTGTTGGCTGGTCAATGGATGATAATATGAAAGTAAATCTGGTTAATGATGCTTTATATATGGCATTAAAAAATAGAAACCCTCCAAAAGGCTTAATTTGGCATACAGATAGAGGAAGTCAATACGCTTCATACTCTCATAGAGATTTATTAAAGAAAAATGGCATCATCCAAAGTATGAGCAGAAAAGGTAATTGTTGGGATAATGCAGTTGCAGAAAGCTTTTTTCACACTTTAAAAACTGAACTTACCCATCATGAAGTTTATGAAACTGTTGCTGAAGCTAATCAATCTATTTTTGAATATATAGAAGTTTATTATAATCGACAAAGAATGCATAGCTCAAATAATAATTATTCTCCAGTTGAGTTTGAGGAGATGATGTTACTAAATGAAATGGTTGCTTAGAATATTTTATTCTTTGTATGATAT
>JAFLJV010000149.1 GCA_022712845.1 Sulfurimonas sp.
TCTAAGCCTAGATGTTTACTATCTTTAACATTTTTAACTAGCGTTTCTTGCATCACATTTGTGCCATCAGGAAAACCAAGCATCAATCTAAATGTAATCTCATCTCCGGTTTTAACGGCATTACAAGCAACAGGAGCTGAACATCCAGCACCAATTTTAGAGATAAAATCTCTCTCAATTTGTGTACAAATAAATGTATCTAAATCTTTTAAACTCTCTGCAATTTCTCTTATTTTATCATTGCCTTGAACTATCTCTATTCCAAGTGCTGCTTGACCCATTGGAGGTATCATCATATTAAGTGAGAGTTTATCTGTAAATGGAATATCTTTTAATAGATCTAGTCTATGTAGACCAATCCAAGCAAGAATAATTGCATCATATTGACCTTCACCAAGTTTTCTAAGTCTTGTATTTACATTACCTCTTAAATCTTTTACTTTTAAATCAGGTCTTTTTTGAAGAAGTTGCATTCTTCTTCTAAGGCTTGTTGTTCCTACAACTGCACCTTGCGGTAAATCATCAAGTGTTGCATATTTATGAGATAAGTAGACATCACTTTGATCTTGTCTTTGTGTAACAGCTACTAACTCAAGACCCTCAGGTATATAAGTTGGAACATCTTTTAAACTATGAACTGCGATATCAGCATTTCCTGCTAACATCTCATCTTCAAGCTCTTTTGTAAAGTGACCTTTTCCACCAATAAGTGCTAATGGCTTATCCAAAATTTTATCACCATTGCTTACAATTTTATTTAATTCAACTGTTATTCCAGGGAAAGAGGCTTCTACTCTATCTTTTATATGATATGCTTGCCAAAGTGCTAAGTCTGAGACTCTTGTTGCAATTACTAATTTATCCATATCTATTTTGCCTCTTTATATTTTCTTTTTGATTTATCAAGTTTATTATTTACAAACATTGTTGGTGTTCCATTCACCATAAGTGCTTCTGCTATTTTTATATCAGCTTTAACATGCTTTTTAACAGCATCTGTATTTATATCTTTAACGGTAATATTTGACTTCATCACTTTATTAAATGCTTTTAATATCTTTTTAGCATCCTTTTCTTTGGCGTCAACATTAACTTTATAAAGATTAAGTACAACATTTTTACCACCTTTCATCTCAAGTGCTACTGCAGCTTTTACAAGATTAACTGCTGCTGGATGAAGTGATTCAAGTGGAAGATGATAATAATAAATAGCATATCTATCTGGCTCTTTTTTCATCTCATTTATAACTTTTGGAACAAAACTTCTACAAAATGGACATAATGGATCTGAAAAAATTACTATTTTATTTCTAGCATTTTTATTTCCATAGATAAGGTTTTCTTTTTTATAATACTCATCTTTAAACTCAATTGCTACATAATCGCTCATTGGAGTTTCAGTTTTAACATCAAAAAGTTCTTTAGAAAAAATCTCTCCATTAGAAAACCAAACCATCTGTTGCTTAACTTTACGATTATCCTTAAGTACAGCACTAATTTCCATAAAGTAAGCAGTCCAATTTTTTTTATTTTTTACCTTTGTTTTACTTGTCATCTTAACCGTTAATGATTTTACACTTGGATTAGCACCATAAGTTTTTTCCAAAAAATTCTCTATTTTTTTACCTACAACATCTGCTTTTACTAAACTACTTAGTAATAGCGTTATCGTTAATAACTTCAACATCAATGACATCTGATTCCTTTTTTATATTATTATTTTGTTCATGATTAGTTTTATACTTACCTGACTTAATATTAAATCTATTTATAGCCATAGTGGTTAATGCACTAAATTGCAATAAAACACCTATAATATCTGTTAAAAAACCTGGTATAACAAGTAATATTCCACCTATGATTGTAAAAAGATTTAAACGTTGAAACTCTCCTAAATCAATCGCACCATAAGAAACATTAGTCATATTTTCAACTAATGACTTTCTAAAATTTACAAGTATAGATATTCCAAAAAAAGCACTTAAAATTATTTCAAAAAATGTTGCTAATCCACCAATAGCAGAAGAGATATTTACTGAAATAAGTACTTCTAAAAATAGATATACTATAAAATATTTCATCTTATACTAATTCCATAATCTTTGCAAAAATTTCTTTTACATCTACAGAAGTCTTTTCTTGAGTTTTTCTATTATAGATTTGTACCAATCCATTTACTAACTCTTTTCCAATTATAACAGTATATGGAAAACCAATAAGCTCAGCATCTTTCATTTTAAAGCCAAATCTCTCTTTTCTATCATCGAGCATAACTTCTATATTTGAGTCTTTTAACTTCTCATAAAGTTCTTCACCAAGTGATACTTGAGCTTCGTCTTTGATATTTGAAATCATAATATTAACCATATATGGAGCCGTTGATTTTGTCCATATACAACCACTCTCATCATGATTCTGCTCTATCACTGATGCAACAAGTCTACTTACACCTATACCAAATGTTGCCATTTCAAAAGGTTTTGCTCTGCCGTTTTCATCATTAAAGTTTGCCTCTAATGCGTGAGAATATTTATTACCAAGTTGAAATATATGCCCAACTTCAATACCTTTTTTAAAACTTAATTTTCCACCACAAAAACATTTTTCATCTATAGTTTTTTTACTTAACTCTTCGTAACTCAGTTCATTAAACTCATCTTCATTAATACTCTGTATAGTCTCGATATTTGCTCCATACTCACAACTATCACAAATCACAATAGTATCTTCACCACTATCAGCTAAAACATGAAACTCTTTACTTGAATCTCCACCAATAGCTCCACTATCAGCTTTAACCACTCTAAAATTGAGTCCAAGTCTTGTAAAGATTTTTTTGTAAGTCTCTTCCATAAGGTCAAACTCTCTAGTCATATCTTCTACAGAAGAGTGAAAAGAATAACCATCTTTCATTAAAAATTCACGACCGCGTAAAAGACCGTATCTTGGTCTTGCTTCATCACGAAACTTAGTATTTATTTGATATAAATTTAAAGGTAAATCTTTGTAAGAAGTTACTCTATTTTTCACTAACTCTACAATAGCTTCTTCATTTGTAGGACTAAGTACAAAATCATTTTGATGTCTATCTTGGATACGCAACATCTCTTTGCCCATAGTCTCACAACGACCACTTCTCTCCCATAAACCAATTGGTGTTACAAAACTAAGTTGTACTTCATTACAACCTGCTTTATCTAATTCATCTTTAACAATAGCTCTAATTTTTTCTAATACAATTTTACCAAGTGGCAAATAGTTATAAAGTCCAGAACCCTGTTGATTGATAAACCCACCACGAACTAAAAATTGGTGTGAAAGAAGAGTTGCATCTGATGGCACCTCTTTAGTTGTTGGGATAAAT
>JAFLJV010000150.1 GCA_022712845.1 Sulfurimonas sp.
CCCAAAATATCCCAAAAGTAGATGTAATTACTGGTCCTGGAAATATTTTTGTTGCAACTGCAAAAAAGATGGTTTTTGGTGATGTAAATATTGATATGATTGCAGGACCAAGTGAGATAGGTATTTTAGCAGATGAGAGTGCAAATCCTTCACATATGGCGATTGACTTACTTTCTCAAGCTGAACATGATGAGATGGCAAGTTCTATTTTAATTACACCTTCACAACATATGGCTGATGAGGTTAAAATAGAGATAGAAAACTGGTTACAAAAACTTCCTCGTCAAAAGATGGCTAGAAAATCTATTGAGGAGCGTGGAGCCATTATAGTTACAAAAGATATGGGTGAAGCGATAAAGCTTATGAATGAAATTGCTCCAGAACATCTTGAAGTTGCTACAAATAATCCGTTTGAATTATTACCATTTATAAAACATGCAGGTGCAATCTTCTTGGGTCATTATACTCCTGAAGCAATAGGTGATTATGTAGCTGGACCAAATCATACACTTCCAACAGGTGGAACAGCTAAGTTTTACTCTCCACTTGGAGTAGAGAACTTTATGAAAAAAAGCTCAATTATCTCTTTTAGTAAAGCAGCTATAAATGAGATAGGAGAAGAGTGTGCATTAATAGCAAATACCGAAGGTTTAACTGCTCATGAACAGTCTGTTAGAGTTAGGTTAGATTAAGTAAGAGATCATAAATAATTTAGAAACTAGCCCACCACATTCTTAAATACAATCCCCAAGTACTTGTATACCCAACATCACTAAAAACAACATTTTTATCTTCATCATAAATGATTGTAGTTGGAAAAACAGAAATATTAAATTTGTTTGTTAGGTAGCCAGTATTATCATTTATAACTCTAAAGTTTAAGTTATTTTCTTTTAAATAGTTGTTTATCTCAACATCATTACCAGATTTAAGAGCAATAGTTAAAACTTCATATCTCTGAGATACTCTTTTAATATTTCCAGCTTCAACCTTACAAACTGGACACCATGAACCCCAAAAGTAAAGCATAATAGCTTTGTTTTTTGGTAGGTCATATTTTATATTATCTAATAAAGTGACAGATTTTAGGGATAATTGCATTTTATTTAATTCTGCACTTCTATATAAACTTAAAGCATTTGCAAAAACAGTCATTAATACAATAAATATAAGTATCTCTTTAATATACTTTTTTATTTTATCTTTCATAAAGCTCCAAGTTTTTATATATTTTAACACTTTTGTAGCAATTTATTGCTACTATAGCACAAAAAATTAAAGGGGATTAAAATGTTTAAACTCGTAATGTTATTGATTTTGGTATTTTCATTCAATTTGTATGCTAGTGAAAATAAAAATTTTCAAACTGTTAGTAAAGAAAAAGCAACTCTATTACAAAAAGGTACACAAAAAGAGGCTTGTTACAAGTGTGGAATGAATTTGATAAAATTTTATAAAACAAGTCATGCTTCATCTATAAAAGGAAAAGATTTTCAATACTGTTCTCTTCATTGTTTAGCAGATCATTTATCTGATGGATTAAGCTTAGAAGATCCGAGAGTTGTTGATGTTGTTTCTTTGGAGTTTATAGATATACGAGCTGCTTATTATGTTGTTAGTAGTAAAGTAAGAGGTACAATGTCTAGAATTAGTAAATATGCTTTTTCAAAAGAGAGTGACGCAAAAGATTTTCAAGCTAAAAATGGTGGGAAAATTATGAACTTTTTTGATGCTATAGAAGTAGCCAAAAAAGATTTTAAATAGTTTCTTAAAGGATAATGATTTATTAAATCATTATACCTTTAATCATAAAGAATAATAAACCTGCAAGTGTTGCAGCAGCTGGAACAGTTATAACCCAAGCAGCAAGTATTTTCTTAAGAGCATCTCTTTTTACATACTGAACTCTTTTAGCTTTTTTAATACTTTTTTTAGTAGATTTTATAAGCTTTTTTTCATTAGCTATTAATTTATATAATTCAACTATTCTACTATAATCTTTATTGGATTTTTCATTTTTTGCTTCTAATGTTTTAAGTTCAGCAGTATAAGCATTTTTATTTTCTTTTTCATCTTTAATGATAAGTTGATCTTCTTCAATTGTATTTTTATCATCTCTAATATGCAACCATTCTCTTAAAAAACCAACACCAAAAATACCACCAATTGCGATATGAGTAGAACTAACAGGAAGACCAAGTTGCGAAGCTATAATAACTGTAATTGAAGCAGCCATAGCAATGGAGAATGCTCTAATTTGATCAAGCTCAGTTATCTCAGAACCTACAGTTTTAATAAGTTTAGGACCATAAAGTGCAAGACCAAGAGCGATACCTAATGCACCAACACCCATAACCCATAAAGGTATTTCAGCTTTTGATGATATTCCACCATTTACTACAGCATCATTAATAGCAGCCAATGGCCCAATTGCATTTGCAACATCATTTGCACCATGAGCAAAACTTAGTAGTGCA
Source organism: Sulfurimonas sp. (assembly GCA_022712845.1). Next base: position 2,478 of record JAFLJV010000150.1, read on the forward strand.
GCTGCAAAAACAAGAGGAATTGTAAACATAGTATTTACTGATGCTTTTGTATTTTCAAGAAGAGTTGCACTTGATTTTAATTTCTTTTTTACAAAGATATAAACAAAAATAGCAACAACAAAGCCCATTATAAAAGCTGTTGTAAATGTTGGTTTATTAGTCATTTCAATAGAGACAAGAGGTAAGTAATTTAATAGCTCAACTATTTCTGGCCATATTTTTTTAAGACCCTTTAGTGTTAAATAAGTTACAAATGCCCAAGCCATGATAGCAACAAATATTGGAACATAGGTCTTGGCGGCAGCTATTTTATCATCTTTAAATACTATAGATTTTTTTATGGCAAAAAGAAAAGAAGCAGCAATAATACCACCAAGTACCGGTGAAATTACCCATGAAGCAGCAATTTTAGCCATTGTTCCCCAATCAACTATAGCAAAACCAGCTGCAGCAATTCCAGCTCCCATAACTCCACCAACAATTGAGTGAGTGGTAGACACTGGTGCTTTCATCATGGTAGCAAAATTTAGCCATAGAGCTGCGGCAAGAAGAGCTGCCATCATTGCCCATATAAATGGATCTGCATTCCCACCAAAGGCATTAATATCAATAATACCTTTTTTAATAGTTTTAACAACCTCTCCACCAGCTATAATGGCACCAGCAGCTTCAAAAACAGCAGCAATTATAATTGCAGTTGTCATTGTCATTGCCTTTGAGCCAACAGCTGGCCCAACATTATTAGCCACATCATTTGCACCAATATTCATAGCCATATAAGCACCAATAAGTGCAGCTACAGCTAAAAACATATTATTGGATATTCCACCATTGCTTAAAAAACTAAATGTTAAAACACCAATCATAAAAAAGAGTGCAAGACCAAGTCTCGCAAAGTCAGTACCACTCTTTTTAAGTGCTTCTTCTTCTAGTTTTTTCATAGTTTCAATTTCCATAATAAAATGCTCTCTTATAATTTTTTTTGATTATATATTTATTTGGTTACAAAAAGATTACAAAGCTATTTTTTAATATATGCTTTGATGATTTCTTGTCTTTTAATTGGTCTGTCACCCTTACCTGTAGTTACAGTACTTAATTTGTTTACATTTTTTATAGTTGAACCTACAACTTGTCCAAAAATAGTGTATCCACCATTTAATTGATGTTTTGGAGTAACTGTAATAAAAAATTGACTTCCATTTGTAGTTGTTGCAGGTCCTCTATTAGCCATTGCTAAGATTCCAGCTTTATCAAAAGTTTTAGTATTAGCCTCATATTTAAAATCTTTGCCCCAAATGCTCTCTCCACCTCGACCTGTTTCAGTTGGATCTCCAACCTGAATCATAAAACCTTTAATTATTCTGTGAAAGGCGACACCATCATAATAGCCATTTTTTATATGAGTTGTGAAATTTTCAACTGCTAATGGTGCTATTTTTGGAAATAGTTCTAATTCAATATTTCCTTGAGTTGTTTCAAGTATTACATGAGGATTGCTGTTTTTAGCAGATAAGTTTACTGAAATTAACAGTAGTAGTGATAGTAGAATTTTTCTCATTTTTTCTCCGTAGAAATTTAATAGTTATATTGTATCAATTTTTACTATAAATTAAGATGGATTTTTAAAATTGAGGAAGAGAGAATGTTTTTAAAGAGATTTGTCGCAAGTTACTTGCGACAAATAAAAAGCTTATTTACCAGCTGCAACACGGTCTTTAAGACCTTTGCCAGCTTTAAACTTAGGAACCATTTTATCTTGTGTAGTATAAGTCTTGTTTGTACCAGGAACTTTACCACTTTTACCTTTTTGAAGTGTAGCAGAAAAACCACCAAAACCTACTAAAGACACATCTTCTTTTTTAACTAAAGCTGATGTTACAGCTTCTGTAAATGCTTTTATAGCTGCTTCAGCTTCAACTTTTGTTTTGTAATTACCGCTTGCTTGTACTAGTTCAACGAATTGAGCTTTATTCATAAATCTACCCTTGAATTTATAAAGAATTTCCGATACTACTTAAAGCTTTAAAATAGAATTTTAAGTATAAGTAATTCAGCTATAGACACTTTATAATTTATTTGCTTAAATATTTCTTCTTTTTACTCAAATGTGACAAAAAGTTTAATGTTTTTTTCTTTTTGAGTCCAATTTTTGCCCGTTTTAGTACTTTGGAGACAATTGTGCTTATTTCACTAGCAATAATTATAGATAACAAATTGTCAATTTTTTTGTATTTATTACCTTTTGTGCTTATTGATAGAAATACATCTTCTAAAGCATCTTTTTCTTTATTTGTTAGGGTACTCATCTACTTAATCCTTAAGCCTATTGATTTTTCTAACAGCTCTAATGATCTCATCATCTTCTAATTCTCCTAACATTTTCATAACTGTTGAAGCGGCTTGTGGTTTTGCGCGCCCCAGTTTCCAGTCCTGATATGTACGCATAGATATCCCAAGTGAAAGGGCCATATCTTTTAAAGATATTTTTTTGCCATTTTTTTGTGATTCTAGTGAATTGTGAAGAATATTAAATAGATCATTGATTTGCATGGGAGAAGTATACGGATTAAATACTTAAAGATACATTTAATTTATACTTTTACAGTAAATATATAATATTATATTCAGAATACACGATTTAACATCTGTATTTGTTGGTTTAATATTGTAAATAAATGGTTTTATATACGGTAATCCGTATAATATTTATAAAAAAAATCTTTATATATTAAATAAATTTTATTTATGTCCACTTACTAGACTTCTTGCATAACTCGTAAATTAGATTCCAAATCAAGTTTGGAATGACGAGCTATTCGAACTTTTGTCATCTTAAACTTGATTTAAGATCTAGGTTATGCAAGAAGTCTACTTAATAGTTTTTGAGTTTTGTGAGGTTTAGAAAAGAGAGTTATTCTTCAATTGTTATTTTTTTACCTACAGGTTCTAAAGTTATTGTATTGCCAGATTCCACAAGGTGAAATGTTTTATATAATTTAGTATCAGTTCTATATATAAGTTCATGATTCTCATCTATGGTAAATATAATAGTATTTAAGCCTTTTAATGGCTCTTTTATAGTAATTGTTGCATTTTTATAGCAGTTTACAATTTTATCTTGTTTAGCTTGTAGTTGATTTATTTCATTTTTTAAGATTTGTACTTGATCTGGAGAGTGTTTTAATGCACCTTCTAATTTATATTTTAATTCATCAATTTCTTGGGATATAAAATTGTATCTACTATTTAAAGTTGGTATATCTCGGTAATTAATTTTAAAAAGATTATCCTCACCAGTTATACGCTTAATTGTTATAGAGTTTGATGCATAAATTTTAAGATTATTTTTTACATGACCTATTGTCACATTTTCAGCAAAGATACTACCACCTAAAGAAGATTCAATTTCAACATCTGTTGCATAAACTTCACCACCCTCTAGTAATTTTATTTTTGCATTATGACATCTTAGTTTACCTTTATGTCTATTTATCTGAGCAAATTTAGCTTCTTGCAGTGAGTCTTGATGTGTAGCACCATCAATTTTTAAATTAAGTGCTTTTAATGTTGATTTTGAACCAATATGCCCTGTTATATGTATAGTTTCTGATATAAGTTCAACACCTTCCCCTAGGCTGTCAAGAGAGGTGTCATGCTGGGATATAATTACTTCTATATTATTATTTTCCTCTTTTGCAACAGAATCATGAACACGAGAAAGGTGTTGCATTTTTATCTTATTATCTATATAAAAATCATTTTTATCAAGATGAACATAACCTTTTATTTTACTTTTGTAAATTTTTTTATCATCATTTTCAATAACTTCAATACTATTTTTATCTATATAACAATCTAAATCATTTTCGTTATTTGAGATAGAATTATCAACTATTTTGCCAAAAGCATTAAATCCATTTCTACCAAAAATTGGTTTTATATATTCAACCAGCACCTCTTTTGCATCCACCTCTACAATTTGAAGGTTTGTTTCTTTTTTTAAATATTTCATAATTAGTTTAGAATTTCTAACTAATTCAGGACCAATTCCACTAAAGAGAGGAATTTTAATTTTTTTATTAAATTTATTTTTATATAGATGTTTTGTAAAAGCTTTAAGTTTTTCTTTCATCTCTTCATCAAATATTTTTATCAATATTTTATTTTTAGCTTTTATTTTATTTATCTCATTTAGTAAATTTATATATATATCTTTTGGTTTATATTTTTTATATGGAATTTCTGAATCAGGATCTATAATAATATATGGATTGATAGTGTTATTTGAATACTTTATATCGTATTTTAATTTTATAATGGAGCCAGAAATATCTTTAATTGTTATAGAATACAATTGTCTTAGGTTTATATGTTCATTAATAATTTTATCATGGTCATTATAGTAATTATGAGGGTCCTTTTGATAAAGATTAAACTCTTTATCAGAGATTGTTTTTATATATGTTTGAACACTATTTATACTAAAGTGAAGTTGAGATTTTAAAACTTCATTTTCATTAGCAAACTTATTTATAGAAGCACTAATATTTTGAGTTTTAAGTGATTTGTTAAGCAAGTAAATCACTGTAATCATATTTTGAAAAATTCAAATATAATTTTCCATTTTTTTGCATAATTCTAGCATCACTGTCGTAGATATCTAAAAAGCGTTTTTTAATAATTTTTCTTTGAGAAGCTTTTATTCCTAAAGATTTAAGATATTTTTTAAGCTCTATTATATCTGTATTATATGTTATTCCTGCTTTTTTTTCATGGTTGAATGTTTCAACTTCATGCAGTGTTGTTGTTTGTCTTTCAAGTTCCATTTTGGAGTTTATCAATTCTAAAATATTTTTTAATTGTTTGTCTTTTTGAGAGTATAGTTGTTCAATCTTATCTCTTTCATCACGAAGCATTTGTTCTTTATCATCAATTAGTTTATCAATTTTAGTCTCTAATTGAATAATTTTATTTTTAAGAGCATTATTTTCTTTTTGATAAAGAGCTAAAACAGTTGCAACAGTTGTTTTTGGTTTAATTAATTTAGTTGTTTGTTTAGTAACTTCTTTTTCTTTATTTAAAGAGTCTTTTGGAAGTGTAATATAAGTTATACCATTTTCCATAATATAGTTTAATTTTTTTAATTTTATTTTTGATTTTATCATCTCTTTAGACATTTTGAAGTGTTTACAGTACTCATCAATAGTTAATTTCATATTTATTTCCAAATATTTTTTTAATATTTTAGCATAATTAAGTAAGAGAACATAAATAATTTCATAACTAACAATGGTTAAAAGGCTTAGATTTAAGGCGAATTTTGCTTTGCGATACTTAGCATCGTTAAGTAAAGTTCAACGCAGA
>JAFLJV010000151.1 GCA_022712845.1 Sulfurimonas sp.
CTTTGATTTGTTTTATAGATGGCACTTAGAAGCATTTGAGCCTCTTTTGTAATATCATCTCTTTTTTCATCCGATTCTAAACAGTTATCACATCTATCTTTACAATCATCAAGCTCATTATCAAAGTAGTTTGCTAGTTGTTTATGAAAACATAACTCACTTGTAGCAAACTTATAAATGCCATCAATTTTCTCAGTAAGATGAGTTTTATACTCTTGGTTTATTATCTCTTCTAAAAAGCGTTTTTGTAAAGCAATATCAGCCGCATTAAAAAGTAATAGCACTTCACTATCTTCTCCATCACGACCAGCTCGTCCAATCTCTTGGTAATAATTTTCTTGTGATTTAGGAAGTGACATATGCACTACAAATCTTATGTCACTTTTATCTATCCCCATCCCAAAAGCGATAGTAGCTACCATAATGTCTACTTTATCATTTACAAAATCTTTAAAGTTACTTTCTCTTTGATGTTGAGGTAATCCTGCATGATAAGAGAGTGCTTTGTAGCCATTTTTATTCAGATACTCACATAAAGCATCAGTTTTTTTTCTAGAACTTACATAGATGATTCCACTCTCATTATTATGTCTGCTTAAAAAGTCTTCTAGTTGTTTATAGCCACTGCTAAGTCGTCTTTGTGCTGAGATAAAGATATTTTTACGAAATATTTTACCTTTTAGAATCTTTGGATTATCAAGACAAAGCTCACTAACTATATCTTTTGTTACATGATTAGTAGAAGTTGCTGTAAAGGCACAGATGGCAGTATCTGGAAAGTTAGCTTTTAAATTACCCAAAGCCCTATAACTATCACGAAATTCATGCCCCCATTGGGATATACAATGAGCTTCATCAATTACAAAAAAATTAATATTTAGATTTCTAAGTAGATTTATAGTTGACCTAGTATTTAATCTCTCAGGTGAAAGATATAAAAATTTTAATTCACCACTATGTGCTAAAGATATAATCTCATTAACTTGCAGTTCACTTTGAGCTGAAGATATCATATCTGCACTAATATTTTGAGCCTTAAGTGCACTCACTTGATCTTGCATAAGTGCAATAAGTGGAGAGACAACTATACTAATACCATCTTTTATAAGAGTTGGTAGTTGATAAACAAGAGATTTACCGCCACCAGTTGGTAAAATCATAAGTAAATCTTGGTTGTTTAGTATGGTATCAACACCATCTTCTTGAAGCTCTCTAAAGCTGTTGTGTCCAAATATATCTTTTAGTATTTTATGTTTCATTAAATCTTTTTTCATTTTTCATTAGCCATATAAAAACATCAGCTATCCCTTGGTAGAGTTCTGCTGGAATTTCATGATCTATCTCTAAATCAAGTAGTGAGTTTACAAGAGCTTCATTTGCAAAGATAGGGACATCAAACTCTTTTGCTTTTTTGATAATACTTTGAGCAATGCTCCTTTTTCCAGAAGCTATAACTTTTGGAGCGTTAGAATTATTTTTGTCATATTTTAGAGCAGCTGCTTTATCTGCCATGGTTAGTATCTTGCAGTTATGGAATCAACTTCATCCCAAGATAGAGCGTTCTTTTGATGAGAGATGATGTGTGAGACGTATCTTGCAAACATATCTGTCTCTATATTTACAAGTGAGTTTTTTTTATAGTTTTTAAATAGTGTCTCTTTCATAGTGTGAGGGATTATAGTAAGTCTAAAACTATCTGAATTTACATCATTTACAGTTAAACTAACTCCATCAACTGTTATAGAACCTTTAGGAATAACAAAAGGGATAAATTTTTTATCAATATTTATAAAAATATCATATGAGTTGCCAGAGTTTCTAATCTCTTTTATTTTACCTATACAATCAACATGACCTTGAACGATATGCCCCTCAAATCTATCACCCATCATCATGGCAGGTTCTATATGGACTTCGTTTTTGTAATTATCTATAGCTAGTACTTTTTGGCTTTCAGGCGATAATTCAACACTAAAACCATCACTTAAAACTTTGATAACTGTTAAACATGCACCATTAATTGCTATAGAGTCACCAAGTTTTGCTTTATGTTTTGCTTTGATAGTTAAAGTACTACCAGAGAGACTTTTTACTGTAGCAATCTCTCTTATTAAACCAGTAAAAATAGCATATCCTTTATAAAGATGTATATATGTTATGCAAATGATACACAAAAATGATAAAATTCGCCTAAAGAAAGAAAATGGAATTTATATATGAATTATGATGTAATAATTGTTGGTGGTGGACATGCTGGAGTTGAAGCAGCACTTTCATCTGCTAGAATGGGAAGCAAAATTTTAATGATATCTATGCTCGCTGAAAATGTTGGAGCAACTAGTTGTAATCCAGCTATTGGTGGTTTAGCAAAAGGGCATTTAGTTCGTGAGCTTGACGCACTTGGTGGAGAGATGGGTCTTATAACTGATGAGGCTGGTATACAGTTTCGTATCCTTAACCAAACAAAAGGTCCAGCAGTTCGTGGAAGTCGTGCTCAAATAGATATGGATAAATATCGTGTTATTGCTAGAAATAAAGTTTTAAATACTCCAAATTTAGATTTAGTTCAAGAGATGGCTGAATCTTTGATTATAGAAAAAATAAGTCATCCTGAACTTGATTCAGGATCTGAGATTCCAAATCAAGTTTGGAATGACGATAACACTAAGATTATAGGTGTTAAAACAAACCTTTTAAACGAATACAAAGCAAAAAAAGTAATTATAACTTGTGGAACATTTCTAAAAGGAATTATCCATATTGGAGAGACCCAACAAGAGGGTGGAAGATTTGGAGAGCAGACAAGTATAGGTTTAAGTGCTTCACTTAAAGAGTGTGGTTTTGAGATGGGACGTTTGAAGACAGGTACATGTGCAAGAATAAACAGTTCATCTATTGATTTTTCAGTAATGGAAGAGCAGGGTGGAGATGAGATTCCTAACCCTTTTAGTTTTAGAACCAATAGAGAAGAGTTTAGAGCTAACAAAAAACAAATTCCATGTTTTATAGCTTATACAAATGAGACTACACATACTATTATAGAGTCTAACTTTTACAGAGCACCACTTTTTACAGGTCAAATAGAGGGAACAGGTCCAAGATATTGTCCAAGTATAGAGGATAAGGTAAATAGATTTCGAGATAAAGATAGACACCATCTTTTTATAGAGCCACAAACTATTGATAATACAGAGTGTTATATAAATGGTATGAGTACATCTATGCCACCAGAAGTTCAACAGCAGATGATTCACTCTGTAAAAGGGATGGAGAATGCAAAGATAGTTCGCTTTGGATATGCAATAGAATATGATTTTGTAGATCCAAGAGAGTTAAAACACTCATTAGAGACAAAAAAAATAAAAGGGCTTTATTTAGCTGGTCAGATTAATGGAACTACAGGTTATGAAGAAGCAGCCGCACAAGGTTTGATGGCAGGGATAAATGCAACACTTAGTTTGCAAGATAAAGAACCACTAATTCTAAGAAGAGATGAAGCGTATATAGGTGTTTTAATAGATGATTTAGTAACAAAAGGAACTAAAGAGCCATACAGAATGTTTACATCTCGTGCAGAGTACAGACTTCTTCTTCGTGAAGAGTCAGCTGATACTAGACTTTCTAAGTATGGGTATGAATTAGGGTTGTTAAGTGATGAGGTTTACGAAGCTGTTAAGTTAAAAGACAAACAGATTCAAGATGGACTTAAACTTCTTAATGAGACGAAATACACTCCAAATAAAGAGTTTATAGAGCTTTTAGTTTCTATGGATGAGGAGAAGATTAAAGATAGTATTACCGCTCAGCAATTAATTGCAAGAAAGAGTTTTGATACTAAAAAGATGGTTACACTTCTTCCAGAGTTAGATAAATATAGTGAGTATATAAAAGAAGAGATTTTAGTAGAGGGAAAATATTATCGTTATATTATAAAACAGGCCGAAGAGATAAAGAGGATGAAAAAGTATCTTAAGGTTAAAATTCCTGAAGGATTTGACTTTAAAAATGTTAGTGGACTCTCTAAAGAGATAGTTGAAAAACTAGAAACTTACAACCCTCCAACGCTTCAAAATGCTTCAATGATAAGTGGTATAACACCAGCAGCAATAGAGATACTTCACATATATATAAAAATTGCTGATAGAAAAACAACAAATAAAGTAAGGTAGAGAATGAAATTTTATTATTATGTACATACAGGACACAGGATAGGGTTAGATAGATTTAGAAGAGCATGTACGATAATTCGCTCACTTGGTGATATAGATATTACACTTTTATGCTCAGACTATCGTATAGCTCAAGTAGCTTGTGATTTTGGAGTTGACAAGAGCGTAGGGATAGATGTAGTTAGAAATATACCACAAATTGCTCTTTATGGAGATAAAATAATTTTTGATTCAGAGGAAGCAAATCCAATTATGTTGGATGATATGAGAAATTTTTTCTCTACTTTTATCAGAATTAGTGATGATAAAGATGATAAAAAAGAGCTTCAAGAGTTTTTAATATCTCCATATTTAGAAGAAAATGATGTTTGTAATTCTTATATTATAGATGATAAGTACTTCCAAAATCATGAAAAAACTATAAAAATAGCTTACTTTTTTGGTGATGATGATTATGAAAAAGATATAGAAAAAAACTTAGATTTTATACAGGAATTAAAACCTGAATTGTTGCTTGGTTTTTATTATTTTTTAGATTATGAAGAATTTTTAAAGGAAACTTTTTCAAACTATTATGAGTTTGAAGAGTATGATGAAGTTATTCAAAAATCAGAAATATTAATCACAGCATCACCTCAAGCAGTTTTAGAGAATCTTGCGTCAGGTGGGAAACCAATCTATATTCAAAGAGAAGATTATACAACTGGATTTCAGCCATTATTTGAAAAATTAGGGGTTCCTATAATCAGAGACTATAATAAAAATTACTTATACTTAGTTTTAGAAACATTATCTAGTGACAAATACAAAAAACCTACACAAAATGGTGACAAAGTAGCAAAATTCATAAAAGAATGTATAAAATAATATACACTTCAACTTATTTTAGTATATAATCGTTCTTTAAAAATTTTTATTATGAAAGAGGATAAATATGCATAATAATAGCCGTAGAGGTTTTATGGGTAAAGCATTTGGTGCTGTGGCAGGTATCGGTGTGCTTGGTTCATTGGTTGCAATGAAAAAATCTTGGGATCCACTTCCAAGTGTTAAAGCTGCTGGTTTTACAACTCTTGATATGTCAATATACCTAGAGGGTGAACTTATTACAGAGCAATGGAGAGGAAAACCAGTTTTTGTTCTTAAAAAAACTGCTGAGATGATAGCAAAACAAACTGAGAGCCAAAAAGAAAGAGATATCGTTATAGGTGGCTCTCACTTTATGATAGCAATTGGACTATGTACTCATCTTGGATGTATTCCAGCATATAAAGTGGCTGAAGAAGAGTTTTTATGTGCATGTCATGGTGGTAAGTTTGATTGGGCTGGTGAAGTAACTTTATTACCTCCACCACGTGCATTAGACATTCCTCCATTTAAAATAGAGGGTAACAATATGATTTTAGGTGAAGTTGGACCTGAATTTAAAGCTATGAAAGATAGCGGAATTACGCTGTAGGGGGAGGATAAATGGCAAATTTTACAAAAGCAACTAGTATTAAAGATTGGTTAAATCAAAGACTAGCGATTGAAAAAGTTGAAAAAGTTATGGCGTCTGAATATTGGATTCCAAAAAATATTAACTTTTTGTGGGCAATGGGTATGATTTTAGTAGTTACATTTAAACTACTTTTAGTTTCAGGAATATTTTTAATGATGTACTATCAACCAAGTATAGATCAAGCATTTGATAGTGTTAATTATATTATTATGAGAGAGGTTGATTATGGTTGGTTATGGAGACATATTCATGCCGTAGCTGCATCGGCAATTTTCTTAATTATGTATATTCATATGTTTACTGGTATATATTACGGCTCTTATAAAAAAGGTCGTGAAATGATTTGGATCTCTGGTATGTTATTATTCATAACATTCTCAGCAGAAGCTTTTTCTGGTTATATGCTTCCTTGGGGACAAATGAGTTATTGGGCTGGTATGGTTATTACAAACATATTTTCACTTGGTGGATTACATATGGATGGTTTAGTTGAGTGGATTCGTGGAGATTATGTTCCAGCACAAGCTTTCTTAACTCGTTTTTATATGCTTCATGTATTACTTTTACCATTAGCTATTCTTGGGCTTATTGGGCTTCACTTTGCAGCTCTTCGTATACCTCATGTGAATAATCAAGATGGTGAAGAGATTGATTTTGATGCTGAAGCTAAAAAATATTTAGATGGTGATAAAAAAGGCTCAAAAGTTATGCGTTTTGCTAATGATTTTATGTCTAAAGATATGATGGTTTTAGGAATATATTTAGTATTTTTCTTTTACTTAGTGTTTTATCATTATGGATTTGCACTTGATCCTGTAAATATGGATAAAGCAAATGGACTTAAAACCCCAGCACATATCTATCCTGAGTGGTATTTTTTATGGTCTTATGAGATTTTACGACCATTTTCTACTAATATAGGACTAATGGCATTTGGTTTTGCACAAGTAATTTATCTACTTTTACCATGGTTAGATAGAAGTCCAAATACAGTTGCAGCAAACCGTCGCGGTAAGTTTAAAATTTGGTTTTGGGTATTACTTATTGATATGATTGTTTTAACAGTTATGGGTAAATTACCTCCAGAGGGTATATATAGCACTATTGGATTAGTAGCAGCATTAGTATTTATTGGTTTATGGATTATACTTCCATTTATCACTAAAAATGAAAAAAAAGTATAGGGAGAAAATGATGAAAAATAAAGAACCTTTAATATTAGGTGTTGTTGTTGCTTTTTCTCTTTTAGTATATTTTTTAGTTGAAACTTATGCTCACAGCGTAATGCATAAACATGTTGATTCTCAAAATTTTGAGTATAACGATTTACCAGCAATTACAAAAACTGGTGATATTAGAAATGGTAAGCTACTAGTTACTGGTGCTGGAGCTTGTACAGGTTGTCACTCTATAGAGAGTGAAGGAATTGCTGCAAATATTGATCCTGTTGGAGCTGCTGCAACATATGGAGTTAATCCACCTGATTTAAGTGATGTGGGTGTTTTATATGAAACTAAATTTTTAGCGAACTTAATTAAAAATCCAGCTCACGCACTTAAAGTTGAGCATAAATTTGATGCTTCTAAAGGTCAGATGCACCCAATGGTTGCTTTTTATGGAGCTGGTGGAGATATAGACCAAGAAGTTGCTGATATGGTTGCATACTTAAAGTCTATTGCTGTATCTATTGATGAAGTAACTCCTAAGATGGCATATGAAAATGCTTGTGGTAGATGTCACGCTATGGCTTATGAAAACTGGACAGAAATTGGTGAAATACCAAAATTCAAAAATAAAAAAGATGAGTTAGCATATGAGATTCAAACACTTGAATATCAAGATTCTCTTAAAGCTTATATGGGTAAATTACCACCAGATTTAAGTATGTACTATCGTTCTCGTACTGCATCTTTTTTAAGTACTTTTGTTGAGAATCCTCAAAATCATTTAGAAGGAACTGCAATGCCTAGAGTTGGTATTACAGCTGAAGTTTTTGATAAAGTATATGAGCATATGGCTGATTCTGCTGATACAAAAAGAGCAGAAAGAGATGCTATTGGTAAAAATGTTATGATTTATATAATTATTTTTGCAATCTTTGCTTTCTTATGGAAGAAACAAGTATGGAGAGATTTAAAGTAGTTTGAAAAAGGAAGTAATTCCTTTTTCTTTAATTGTTGTTACCATGGCAACTAAAACTAAGTTTATCACCCTGTCACTCTCAGCTTGACTGGGAGTCTAATCTTTATATATAAATAACTAGATTCCGTGTCAAGCACGGAATGACGAAAGTATCGTCACTCTCAGCTTGACTGGGAATCTAAACCAATAATTAGGCAAAAACTAGACCCTGAATCAAGTTCAGGGTGACGATGAAATTTATCTTAGTTTTGAATTACCAGTAGCACGGAATGACGAAAGTATCGTCACTCTCAGCTTGACTGGGAGTCTAATTTATAATTTATTAAGAGGGTTCAATTCTATAATTATTTTTTTTCAACTACAACAAAAGTTCCACAAATTAAATCATGTAAAGCTTTTTTGTCTTTTCTATAAAATGGAAGAATAAGCCCTATTAAAGTTGTTGCTGTAAATAAAAATGCAAAAAATCTTAAAACAGCTCTAAAAAAATTTATATATTCACCAGTTTTATGATCAACAACTTTTATATCATAAGCCTTTTTACCGATAGTTTGTCCAAATTTACTTATAAGTGTCGCGTAAACGAGTCCATATAATGTTACAGCTGCTAAAGGTGCTAATTCAGATGTTTGAAAATCATCTTTACCGTTCATTGCAACATATGCAACAAGATATAGAATAGGAGCATATATCATAAATAAATCAGTAATAAATGCTTTTACTCGATAATTATATTTTGCGTGAATATACTTAGGTTTCTCAATATTTGAAGTTTTTGACCTGTTTTGTTTTAATTTTCTAAATTTCATGGTGGTATTATAACAGATATATAAGTATGAAAAACCTAAAAAAGTACATAAAATAGTGCTTAAACTAAACAATTAAGTAAAATTGTAAATGAATTATAAACAAATTGTATAATTTAAACTTAAATTAAAAATTAGAAATGTAAAATATGTCAAGTCGTAATATTTCACATAATGAGAAGTGATATCAAAGTGACAGGTTGTTATTTTGATATCACTTCTACATGGGTGATTACACAAACAAAACAGGAGATATAAATGAGAAAAATGTTAAAAATGTCTATAGCTGCAGCTATGGTAATGGGTATCGGTTCAGTTTCAGCTCAAGCAGATGGGATTAACATCTTAAGTAATGTTCAAGCAAATGGTGAGATAAGACTTCGTTATGAAAATGTTGATACTGATGATGGAGTAAATGGAAATGCTAACGCATATACTAGTCGTTTAACTGTTGGTGCAAGTGCTGATTTATTAGATACTGATTGGTTATCAGCGTATGTTGAAATGACAAATGTTGCAAATCTTAACCACAACTACAATGATGGTGCAACTAATCGTAACCTTAAAGACACAGTTGTTGATCCAGAACAAACACGTCTTACACAATCATATATAGATATTAAATATGGTGATACGAACTTAAGAATCGGTCGTCAACTAATTAATCTTGATAATCAAAGATTTTTAGGAGCTGTAGGTTGGAGACAAATGTTCCAAACATTTGATGCTATTACAGTTACAAATAAATCTATAGAGAACCTTAACATATTTGCATCTTATGTAACTCGTGTAAATGCTGTTAGTCTTGATAATCAAAATAGTTCAAGAGATTTACTTGTAAATGTTTCTTATAAAGTTATGCCAGAGCTTAAAGTTACTGTTTATTCATATATGTTAGGTTCAGTACATGATACTTATGGTATTGCTTTAACTGGTAAAGTTGGTGTTAGTGATGATGTTAAAATAAGCTATCGTGCTGAATACGCAACTCAAGGTGATCCAAGCATGGAAGAAGATGGTATTGCTGATAAAGATACAGTAAATGCTGACGCTGATTACATGAGATTTGATCTTGGTGTAAAAGTTAGTGATTTTTCAGCTGGTATAGGTTATGAAGAATTAAGTGGAGCAAATGGTACAGATACTAGATTCTCAACACCATATGCTACACTTCATGGTAAAAATGGTTGGGCTGATGCATTTCTTGGTAATGGCGGAAATCCAACTAATGGCTTAGAAGACTTAAGTTTTAATGTTGGATATAATGCAGGTGAACTTGGTAGCTTAACAGTTGTTTATCATGATTACTCAAGTGAAGTTGGAAGTACTGATTATGGTACAGAAATCGATGCTGTTTATAAAAACAAAATCCCTGGTGTTAATGGTGTAACAGGTATGTTAAAGTATGCTGATTTTGATGCTGATACAGCAGGTGGAATGACAGATAATACAAAAATCTGGTTAATGTTAGGTTATAAATTCGCTAGCAACTAGAACTATTTAGTTTTCAAGTCACTCCATGTGACTTGAAACTAACTCCCTTAAAAACTTCAAAAAATTTAACTTCACTTTTACTTCTAAAAGATATAATACTTTTATATAATAATATTTAGATTCCCAGTCAAGCTGAGAATGACGGTATTTATACTTTTGTCATCATAAACTTGTAGGGTCAAGCTGAGAATGACGGTATTTATGTTTTCGTCACCCTAAACTTGATTTAGGGTCTAGTTGAGAATAAAGAGGAAATATAACAATGCTAACAGATAACTACGATAGAGTAGTTGATTATCTTCGTGTCTCTGTAACAGAGAGATGTAATTTTAGATGCCAATACTGTATGCCTGAGAAACCTTTCTCATGGGTTCCAAAAGAAAATTTACTATCTTTTGAAGAGTTATTTGAATTTATGAAAATAGCTATTGATGAAGGTGTTAAAAAAATTCGTATAACTGGTGGAGAACCTCTTCTTCGTGTTGATTTAGATAAATTTATTAAAATGATTTATGACTATAAACCCACAATTGATTTAGCTATGACAACAAATGCTTTTTTACTTAAAAATGCTGCTCAAAAATTAAAAAATGCTGGACTTAAACGTATAAATGTAAGTATAGATACACTAAAGCCTGAAGTTGCACAAATTATAGCAGGTAAAGATGTTTTAAAAGATGTGTTAGATGGAATTGATGAGGCACTAAAAGTTGGACTTAAAGTAAAAGTAAATATGGTTCCTATGAAAAATATGAATTTTGAAGAGATAGTTGATGTTTTAGAGTACTCCAAAGAGCGTAATATGTCAATTCGATTTATAGAGTATATGGAAAATAGATTTGCTTCTAAAGAGATAAGTGGAGTAAAGTCTGATGAGTTATTAAAAGTTCTTAAAGAGCATTATGAGTTTGAAGACGAAGGTTTTGATGGTTCATCCCCTTCTCACTATTTTCGCATGAGAGATGGATATAGATTTGGTTTGATTGAACCTTATAAAGATGATTTTTGTAAGAAATGTAATCGTATAAGGCTCACTGCTGAGGGTAATTTAATTCCATGTCTGTATTTTGATGAAGCACTTAGTATATCTAAAGCTATAAAGGCTGGTGATATTAAAGGGGCAGCTGAAATTTTAAAGGAAGTTGTAAGAACTAAACCTGAAAAAAATAGATGGGGTGGAGATGATTCAGAAGTATCATCTCGTGCTTTTTATGAAACTGGTGGGTGAGATCCTGAATCAAGTTCAGGATGACAAACGCTTGGTTCAGGATCTCAACCACTTGTATAGCTCGTCATTCCAAACTTGATTTGGAATCTTTAATGTGTTCGTCATTCCAAACTTGTACCCCAAGGGCATTTCCTATGGGCATTTGGAATCTCTAATTTAGGAATTTAAATGAATTCATATATCTATATAATGACAAATAAATCAAAAGGAACTTTATATATAGGTGTAACATCAAATATTATAAAAAGAATTTATGAACATAAAAATAAATTAACAGATGGTTTTACAAAGAAGTATAATCTTAAAAAGTTAGTTTATTATGAAATTTATGATGATATTGATGAAGCAATTAAAAGAGAAAAACAATTGAAATCTTGGAAGAGAGAATGGAAAATTGAATTAATTGAGAAAATAAATGATAATTGGAATGATTTATATGATGAAATATTATAGATTAGATTCTGAATCGAGTTCAGAATGACAAACACTTGGCTAAGAATGACAAACACTTGGTTCAGAATGACAAACACTTGGTTCAAAATGACAAACACCGTCAC
>JAFLJV010000260.1 GCA_022712845.1 Sulfurimonas sp.
TAGAGTTTGCTAAAGCATTAGCACCCTCTATATCCCCAGCTTGTAGTCTATAACGAACCTTACTAACTTTGTCCTCAAAAATAGAACTAAAATACTCACTTAAATTTTTATAGTCTTGAATTTGATTATATTTTAAAAGAATTTCTAATATTTTATTAGCATCTGCGTAACTTAGTTTTTCTTGTATCTGTATATTTTTAGAAATAAACTTTGCAAACTGAAGCTCTAACCCTGCATTGTTAGTATTTATATCCTTTAAAAAATTTGACAACTGAGTATATACTGGTAACTGATAATATTCAAACACCATATACTTCAACAATGACACACGATATCTTTTATATAAATCTTTATACTCTATTTCATCTTTTAAAAGCATAGAGTATAAAAAATGAAGATTATCTTTATCTAACTCTTGTTTTTTCTTCATCAGACTAAGTGTATTTTTACACTTTTGTTTATATAGTTTTTTAATTTTTATACTATTTTTATTATACTCATTAGGAGCTACTAAATCTAGCGTCATATAATTTCTTATCAAATTAGAATCAGATAAATTCTTGCTAGACCTACTTGAGATATACTGAAGTATATGATTTGACATGCCTCTTTTCATATATCTGAAGTATGGTGTTGTTTGATCTATGAGTTTTGCATCTTTTGTGTAGTACTGGGCATATACTTCCCTATCTTCATCATAAAAAGCTTTAACTTTTAAAGTACCATCTTTATAATAAACTGCATATTCACCATCTAAATTTTTACCTTTAAAATACTTGATAGTTTTGATTTTTTTTTCTGCTTTATCGTAGTAGGTTTTTTTACAAGTACTAGGAGTATTGGCATAAAGTATATTTACTAAAAATAACAGAATTATATATTTTAAAAGTCTCATGCTGGTATACTACAATAAAATTAATTCGGAGAAACTAAATGGATGGCTTTATCTTTAGGTATAACAATATGAAAAAGGATTCTGTTCTAAAAAATGGCTTTACTACATCTTTTTTTGATGCAAGTATTAATAAAAGTATAAAACTTTATGAAAAAGTATCTTTTTACGCATTTTTAATAACTGTTGTATTGCCTTTACCACTGCTATTTGTTTTAGTACTTTTTGATGTACATAGAAATATGAACGATATAGTTTTAGCATTTCTACTTGGATTAGCTAGCTTTATATTTATATACTGGCTTATTATACGTGAAATATATAATTGGTATATAAATAAAAAATTTAATCAAGCTGTTCACCGTGAGCTTTCTAGCAATGAAAAGTTAAAAACATTTTATGACACTTTATATACAGTTGATTATCCAAACGAAATAGACACTTATCTACATGTAGAGGAGCTACCAAAATATCTACTTATTTTTCATAAAGAAAAAAAGAAGGATACAAAATAATAATTTATATACATGGATTTGGCGGTAGTGGTCAAGGTAGTAAGGCTAAATTATTTAGAAATTACTTTAACTCTATAGGTGAGAGTTTTATTGCTCCTTCGCTTCCTTATGTACCAGAACTAGCCATCAAAACTTTAGAAGAGTTAATCGAGTCTTATAAAGAAGATGTTTATCTTATCGGTTCTTCTCTTGGTGGATACTACACTATTTATCTAGCCAACAAGTACAAGCTAAAAGCTGTTCTTCTCAATCCCTCTGTTAATCCAAGAGTAACTTTAAGTAGAAGCATTGGTGATGCTCCTAATTTTTATGATGAAACCTATTTTAAATGGAGCGAGAATCATCTAAAGATGTTAGAACAATACGAAGTGCATGATATAGACAAAACTTTATATACATTACTAACTCAAAAAGGTGATGAACTACTTGATTATAAAGAAGCAGTTGATAAACTAGATGGCTGCGTACAAGTTCTAGAAGATGGTGGAAATCATAGTTTTGATAAAGTACAAAAGCATTTTGAGATGATTAGAAACATTTTTACTAAAAATATAAAATAAAAAGAGAAAAATATATGAAAAAAATAATTCTACTAATGAGTTTAATACTAAGTCTTTATGCTGATAAATCATTAGACTTTAACATACAAGCTAAACCAAAAAATTATCAAAGTTCCGTAGATATTTCACTGGTATTAAAAGTAGATGACTCTGTAAATAAAAAAGATATAGAGACAAAGTTAAAAGATATGATAACAAACACTCTAAATATGTATGATAAATCATATTTTTATAGCAAGTCAAATACTAACCAAATGCTAAACCTTATGTTAGAGCATGATATAAAGCAGTTAATTGTAAAAAAGAATAAAAAAATCAAATCTATCTCTATGAAAAACATCATAATAATAAACCCACTAAGCTCAAAAGCTCCAAGTACTAAAGAGTTATATAACAAAAAATGTGCATCTTGTCATGGTCGTAAAGGCTTACAAAAAGCTCTTGGTGTAAGTGGAGTAATAGCTAAGATGAGTAAAGAAGAGATATATAAAGCACTAAAAGGCTACAAGAGTCATGATTTAAACAAGTATGGACGAGCTTCTTACATGTGGCGTTATATAGATAGATTAAATGATAAAAATCTACGTGACTTAAGTAGCTATATAGATAGTTTATAAAAGGATTTAAGTGTATAAAATATTTTTAGTATTATTTTTATCTATCAATATATATGCACTAACTCCTACTCAAAAAAAACTAAATTTTGATTTGCAAAGATACTCTTATATTGGGGATTTAGATAGGGTCAAAAAAGCTTTAGAAGATGGAGCAGATATAAACAATAAAAATATATCTGATAGAATGACACCCCTACTTCAAGCAGCTTTTAAAAATAGACAAAAACTTGTAAAATTTCTACTCTCTAATGGTGCAAATAAAAATGATAAAAGTCATAGTGGAAGAAACATTCTAAACTATGCAGTACAAAATAATGAACTGAAATTTACAAAGTACCTTATAAATAAGGGTGTAAAAATAGTTACTTTTGATAATGATACAAAAGATATACTTTTTACTGCTGTTCAAGATGCTAATTATGAGCTTGTAAAGTATCTTTTACCTATGTTTAATGACCTAGATAAATATTACAATATAAACAGGGAAAATACCCATGAGAGTATTAAAACAACACTTCTAATAACAGCAATTCAAAATGACAATATAGATATAGCAAAACTGTTAGTATCTTCTGGCGCAGATATAAACCAAAAAAATAGTAGGGGTGAATCTCCCCTACTAACAGCCATGAGAAATAAGTACTATGATTTTGCAAAAGAGTTACTAGCTTTAGGTGCTGATAGTTCTGTTGTAGATATAGCTGGAAACACTCCACTTTCTTACGCAATTAAAGCTTCACAAGAAGATATTGCACTAGAGGTTTTAAAAAATAAAAATTTTAATATCAAACAATACCTAGATACATCTACCTTTAACTCCAAACCATATATATATGAATACTATATTCATCAAGTAAAAGATGAAGGGAAGATGTTTAACTACTTACATATGGCTGCAAGATTTGGGATGAGTAAAGTAGTGCAAAGGCTTCTAGATATGGGGATGAAAATAGATAAGACATCTAAAAAAGAGACCTTAGCTCTTGATGCTATTGGCTGGGCTGCTTGGTGGGGTCGGCTAGATACGCTTAAACTACTGCATAAAAAAGGTTCTAGTCTTTATACTGTTTATAAAAACTATAATCCACAAGGGCAATATGGTTTAGCATATGCAGCAGGGGCTTCAACTAAGTACACCCTCTTAAGTTTATCTATAATCTCACAAAATAAAAATGAAGAACTTATAGAGTATCTACTAAAGCAAAAAGATGCTTCAATATATGCCACAAAAGATACTAGTTATTTTTATAGTAATATCCTCTCTTATAGCTCCCAATCACAAGCAGATTCTATCTACCATAAAGTACTCCAGCATCTAAACAAATGGAATTATCCTAATAAAGATGAACTAACATCTACTTTTAAATATCTGAAAAAAATTA
This sequence comes from Sulfurimonas sp., assembly GCA_022712845.1. The sequence goes on from JAFLJV010000260.1 coordinate 3,967, forward strand.
GAGAGCCATCGTCTAAACACAAGGCTAAAGATAAGTCTAAAATCATAGATTCATTGGGAAGTAATTTTGACAAGGCTATCAAAAATGGTGACTTAGCTGAGTTAAATAAAATATACTTACAAGATAAAAATATTATAAAGAAAAAGCCAAATGCCCCAGCGGTAGCCCTACTTTATGAACAGTTTCATTTACTTGTACCTCTTTTAAAAATGGGATTTAATCCGGATGAAACTTGGCATGAAGATACACTTTCTTCATATGCCACAAAAAAAGTAAAAGATAAAGAGCTTTTATATAAGATACTCAAGGAGATTAAATCTCAAGGTGGAGATATCAACCAAATAATAGACTTAAAATACAAGTACACTATGACACCCTTACTCATGCACCTTTTAAAAGAAGATAAATATGATGAGGAGTTTGTAAAAAAACTATTAAAACTTACTTCTACTCTAAGTGAAGATAAAAGTGATAAGATTGCGGATTATATGCTCTACAGAATCTATACTACCTACAGTTATACAAATTTTAAATATATTATAAGTTCACCATTATTAAAAAATAAAGTTGCTACACTTTATGAAAAAAGTGATTTAACAAACTTGATACTTAGAATTTATAAAGATTCTCATACATCAAACTATAGAATAGAAAGTATTTTAGAATATGTTTATTGGAACTCTCTACATGTAGACACGGCTACTCTTTTAAAAGAGATTAAAGATAATAACATTAAAAAGATTCTTAGGTTTTATCAATGAGTAAAAAACTAAACTGGTTTGAGA
>JAFLJV010000152.1 GCA_022712845.1 Sulfurimonas sp.
ATATTTTTATGGTACAATTTAGACAAAATAATTGCCTAAATTGAGTAAGCGTTAGAAAATTATTAGTCGTGGGGTTTGATTATTTCACAGTCTCATTGGAGGAGATATTAAAAAACTTTGTAACCTTTTAGCATGAAACAGCCGTGAAGATAATAGAGTGAAAAAATTAAAATATGTCAAATTTTCATATAATTTAGCTATTTTTTGATTTTTCATAGGACATTTTTTTTTGTTATTAATAATGTTATTTAAGACTGTTTTTACTATAATGGGAAGGAATAAGTAGTTATATATCAGAAGTAACTTTAACTACAGTAAAGGATAAAAATTGCAAACTAGAATAGCAACTTTCAGTGATATTTCACAAATATCTGAATTATTAAACAGTCTATTTTCTCAAGAAATTGAATTTATTCCAAATAAAGAAAAACAAGAAGATGGATTAAAAATGATAATAAATAATCCAATATTAGGTCATATATTAGTAATTGAAAAATCAAATAAAATTATTGCTACAATAAATTTACTTTATACAATATCTACAGCATTAGGGGCAAAAGTTGTTATATTGGAAGATATGATAGTATCATCTAAATTTCAAAAAGAAGGTATTGGTTCTAAATTATTACAAGATGCAATTAACTTTGCAATACAGCAACAATGTCAAAGAATTACATTATTAACAGATAAAAGTAATGCTTTAGCACATAAATTTTATATCAAGAATGGATTTGAATGTTCAACGATGATACCATTTAGATTATCATTAAAAATATAGTAGCCAATATAAGTTTTATTTTTTTAATTTAAAGTTCTATTAATGGGAACTTTGCTATACTACACACATGAGAATAATATCAAAGAAAACTCTTAAAGATTTTTATGAATTACCAAGCTATTTAGACAGTAAAAATGCTTTAGAAGCTTGGCATAGAGAAGTCTTAAAGTTGGATTGGAATAATCCAAATGAAATCAAGCATATGTATGTTAGTGCTAGTATACTTGGAGATGAAAAAGTTGTCTTTAATATCGCAGGAAACAAATACAGGCTGATAGTAAAAATCAATTATCATGCAAAAATTGTATTTATTAAGTTTGTTGGAACACATAAACAATATGACAAAATAAATGTAAAGGAATTGTAAAATGAATATCAAACCTATTAAAAATGAACAAGACTATCAAGAAGCTTTAAGCATAATTGATAGCTTAATGAATGCAAAGCCAAATACTAAAGAGATGGATAAACTAGAAATTTTAACAACTTTAGTAGAATCATATGAAGAGCAACGCTATAAAATAGATGCACCTGATCCAATTGAAGCCATAAAGTTTAGAATGGAGCAAGAGGGATTAAAGCAAAAAGATTTGGTTTCTATCGTTGGTAGTAAATCTAGAGTTTCTGAGATACTAAATAGAAAAAGAAAACTAACTATCCAGATGATAAGAAATTTACATAATCAACTTCATATACCTATTGAAAGTCTTTTCTTAGACTATAAAATAAATTGTGCTTAAATAAATAATTTCAATTTGTTTTATTGATTTTTTGAGAATTATTTTTTGCTAATGAAAATACAAATGTTACATATACAACTAAAACCAGTGCACTTACACTTAAAACAACTGTTTCCATAATATCAACCTTTTTGTTTGATATGCAAATTTCAAGACTCAATGTATAATTAGAGTCATTTTTATATAAGGAAGCATCGACCATTCCATGTTTTAATTAAGTCTAGTAAAACAACTATCTACCCCATAGGATACATAATCTCACTTTGAACAGCTTTTATCTCACTCATAACCTCATCACTCAGAGTTATATCAAGAGCTTCAAACGATTCATCTAGTTGGGTTGCGTATCTTGCTCCTATGATGGTTGAAGCTACAAAATCAAACTGTTTTGAGTAGGCTACTGCTAGAGTTACAGTGGAGATATTTAGTTTTTTTGCTATCTCCATATATCTTGCTGTAGCTTTTAGTGATTTATCATTTACAAACCTCTCACTTTGAGCTTTTGTGCGTGAGTCTTTGGTATTTAGATACTCTGAAAATCTAGCGTTATTAGGGTAAAATTCTCCATTGTACTTTCCACTTAAAACTCCTCCAGCTATAGGAGAATATGGTAAAAGTGAGATGTTTTCTTTTCTACATACATCTGCTAACTCATCTAAAAATCTTGGGTTATTTAAAGAGAAGTTATTTTGAATAGATTCAAATCTTGATATACCCAATCTTTTTGAAGTTTCATTTGCTTTTGTTAGTCCATAAGCTGTGTCATTTGAAGTTCCTAAGTATCTCACTTTTCCCTCTTGAACTAACTCATCAAAAGCTTTTAAAGATTCTTCTATGGGTACAACAGAATCTGGCCAGTGCATTTGGTATAGGTCAATATAATCAGTTTGTAGTCTCTTTAAACTACCCTCCACTGCTCTTTTTATATGAAACTTATCAACAGCTGTCATACCATGGCGAACAGGTGGCACAAACCAACCACTGGCAGCTCCAGCAACTTTTGAAGCGATGATAAGTTTATCTCTTGGTTTATCTTTAAGCCATCTGCCTATATTTTTTTCTGTTTCACCAATATAGCTTTCTTTTGGTGGAACTGGATAAAGCTCTGCTGTATCAAAAAAGTTAATCCCTCTATCATAAGCCTTATCCATAATTTTAAATGATTCAACTTCATCACTCCAAGAACCAAAACTCATAGTTCCTAAACATATTGGTGTAACTCTAAGTCCTGTTTTTCCTATGTATCTATATTCCATAAGTTTCTCCTTTTATAATTATGTTTTAACTAAAAAATCAAGCACTAAAAATTAAAAGTAATACTGGTAAAAGTAACAAGTCAGCAACAATTGCCATAAGCATAGCAAGCATTGTTAAAAGTCCAAAATAGATGGTCGGTATAAAATTAGATAAGACAAGAACTGAAAAACCAACCATTATAATAGTTGAAGTGTAAAACATTGCAGTTCCTATACTCGCATGTGAGTTAAACATAGAGACTTTTGCATCTTTAGAGCTTTTATATTCTAGATTAAAGCGATGAATATAGTGGATAGTGTCATCAACAGCTATCCCTATACTGATGGCTGCAATGGTGATCGTCATCATATCAAGAGGAATATTCATCCAACCCATAAAACCGAAAATAACCCCAACAGGGATAGTGTTTGCTGTTATGGCAATTAACGCGATTTTAAGATTTTGAAATAGAATTAAAAACATTGCAAAGAGCATTAGTATAACTATACCTATAGTTTTAACTTGTGATTCAAAAAGAGACTGAAGCATATTGTTATACATAATCAATATATTTGATAGCTTATGCTCCTCATATTTTGGGTTTAACATCTCACTTATATCTTTATCAATCTTTTTGATAAGCTCATCTCTTTGAAGATTTGGCATTGAGTCAATTACTCTAGTACTAATTCTTACTCTATTATTTTCAATATCTATATATGGAGATAAGATAATTTGTCTATATTCTTGTGGCAACTCTTTATATAAGAGTGCCAATGTTAAACCATCAGCCTCATCTCCATCATTTAGAGTTTTTATAACTTCACCAACAGTTGCAAGTGAAAGTACTTTTCCTATAGGCTCTAGTGAATCAAGGTAGTTATGAACTTGTGTAATTTTTTGCATTTTATTTTGAGTGAACCAGTATTTCTCTTTATCATCCTCACTCTCCTCAAACTCATCTGCAAAATCATCTAACTCATCACTATCTTCATCTACAATCTCAGCGGATTCTAGACTATCACTATCCTCTTTAAAGGTCAAAATAATATCTAGCGGAGAAGTTCCACCAAGTTTTTGATCTATAACAGCCATCCCTTGATAGATTGCTGTATTTTTTTTAAAGTAGTCTATAAAACTATTTTCAACTCTAAGCTTCATAGCTCCAGATATAGAAAACACTATAACTATAAGTGTCATTGTAAGAATAGTTTTTCTGTAGTTGTACGCTACATTTGCGACTCTAGTAGTAAATGGAATTTTATTTTTATCATCATCTTTTATGTCACTTTTAGAAAAAAACATTAGAACAATTGGAAACAGTATAAAAGTAACTATAAGTGAGACAACTATCCCTATACTCATCATCCAACCAAAATTGATAACTGGAAGAATATTACTAAATACTAATGAACTAAACCCAGCGATAGTAGTTATTACAACAAAAAATGATGGTTTAAACATAGAAGAAACACTGTCTATAACTAATCTTTCTTGAGTATCATCTCTATATTTTGCATGTAACTCTTTGTACTTTATAATCAAATGTAGAATCAATGACATATTCATAATAAGTTGAAGTGAAATAAAATTTGATGAAACTACAGTAATTTCCCAACCAAAAAAACCTAAAAATCCACTTGTTATAATAAGTGAGGTTGTACAAATAAACAGAGCTATAATTATCCAACGTACCTCTCTTAGTAAAATAAACAAGATAAGTATCAATAAAGCTACAATCACAAATCCAAAGGTTTTAAGATCATACTTTACAAATTCAACCATATCATCAGCAATCATATC
>JAFLJV010000153.1 GCA_022712845.1 Sulfurimonas sp.
TGACTTCCAAACCAACTATTGTTAGTTATCTCGTCTATTTACTTGCTTAGTTTTCAATGATCTCAAACATATTCAATACCTCTACTTGAAGTACCTCTAACTCTAGTCTCTCAACTAGCGTCTGTTTGTGGATGGGAAGTATAGAGAAAACTTGCTTTGTTGTTTCTTAAAATGTTTGGGAAATGTAAAAATGTAAAAATTAAGAGATATTTTAGCTCTCTTAATTTTCTTTATTCACTTCAATGAATATTGGTTCTGAAAAATTTGGAACATCATCGTATGAAAATATTGCATAATATTTATGAGCTTGTAAATCACCAAAATTATCATAAGTATAATTATCGATTCCACCATAAAGCTTTTGTCCATCATATGGAGAACATGGTACTTTAAATGGATTTTTAACTACTAATGCTCCACAATATGCTTCATCATCTGGTATATCCCATTCTAATTTTATCACTCCATTATTAGAAAGATATCTAAAGTTTTTTACAGTTTTTGGAGCGTTTCTTCTTTTTTTAATATAATTTACTATAAGAGATGGTTTTTTTATATCACACCAACTTACATTTTGAGATTTACAAAATTGTTTTTCTGATGATGCTGAAATTATAAAAACAACTTTTGGGTTTAATTTTGCATTTTCAACCATTTCATTTATTGCATGTGTGTCAAAAACAAATCTTTGAAGTGAATCTTTTTTTATATCAGCAATACTAACATCATATCCAACTCTTTCAATCACATTTCTATTTTTAATTTTTTTATAATTAATTTCACCTTCACATGACATTACCATCTCTATATGAAAACGAAGATTATTTGTTGATTTAATTTTATTTGCATTTAGTTCTATATAAGCCGTTGAAATCACACTATTATTCATCTCTGGTAAATTTGTTAAATCAAACTCTATACGACCATATTTTTTATAACCATTTTTATCAAAACCAACAATTAACTTATCATCTATAATTTTATCTTTATAAACTGTAGCTTCTGATGCAGGATTTAATTCTATTTTAGTTTCATTAATTGTATAGGATATATCAAGTTTTGGTCTATAAGACAATCCTCCACTAAATTTACCATATCCTATATCCCACTGCATTAACTGAGAAGCACGATCAAGTGGTAAATTATCTGGTCCTTGCATCCTAAAATATGCTTCTCTTCTTTTAAGTGATTGTTGTAAAATATCTAATTCTTGTGCTGCAAATTCATATGTTTTCCATACACCCTGAGATAACTGAGCTGAACCAGTAGGTTTATCAATAAATGAAAGCATCTTTACATTTTTTATATCATCAAAACTATCTAACTTATCAACTGTTCTCTCATCTATCTGTCCAACTCGCCACTCACCATAACTCTCTACTTGAACACTAACCCTATTCATTGGGTAAAAGGATATAGACGCAGCAGTGATTACAGCATTCTCTGGTATAGTACCTAATGAAAATCCACTAATACCAAGACACTCCCCTTTTTTATCTGAAATACCAACAAATAATGAATTATTTCCAAAATGATCAAAGTTTTTCTTTGTTTTTTCTCCAACATAACCTATTTTATCTGCTGCTGGATAAAGAATTTTTGAAAACATATTTTCAATAGGGCATGTTCTTACTCCAACTAATTGTCCAAATGAGGATTTAATATTTTCTTCTCTACAAACAGCACGAATAAAATAGTAATAATTAGTAGAAGACGTTAAATTTCTATCTATATATGTTTTTAGCTTTGTCATACCAATTCTATTTGATGCTTGAGCAAAACCTCTTTTATGTTTTGAACGATATATTTCAAAATATACCCCTTCATTATCTGCATAGCTCCAACTTAATTCTATCTCTTTTGAACCTATCTTTGTTGCTGTAAACTTTTCAACTCTTGGTAATGCATCTATTTTTTTATAATTGTTAACTTCTGAGAGAGCAAACATAAGTGCTGCTATATTTTCATCAATATGCTCACTCATATGTTCAATATAATCACTTATATTTCTAGTTCCAACTTCAACCACTAAAGCTAATACACCTTGGGAATAATAAAACTCTCTTCCACTTCCTGAGATAAGACTAACAGGAGGTTTTCCCATATGTATCCCGTACTCTCTTCCTGACTCTTTTCTAATCTCTTCAGCCATATTACTTGCTAATATATTTAAATCAACTGCATCAACTGCATCTTCATGTTTAAAATTATGTGCAGGAAAAAATACATTTCCTTGTGAATGGTAATCTAAAGCAATCGTTATATTTTTATTCTCAAGCATAAAATCTCTAAGAGCTGCTGTTTCTGGTTCACTAAAAGCGTTTGGCCCGCCATAAACATTAGATGTAGTAGCATTATTTTGTGTAAAACCTACACTAAAATTTCTATTTAAATCAACTCCAAAACTTCCATCAACATTTTGTCTTCTATTTTTTCTCCAAAAAGAAAAATGATTTCTTGAATACTCAAACCCATCTGGATTTGCACAAGGAACCATATATAATGTTGACCTATCTAAAAGAGTATTTAATTGTGGGTCATAATCAATATGATCCAATATATATTTTGCAAAACTAATTGATAACTCAATTCCTATCCACTCCCTTGCATGTATAGTTCCCGTATAAAAAAGAGCTGGTTTTTTCTTATACGTATTTACATTATTGGAAATAGTTACGGCAATAATATCTCTGTCTTCCCATGTTTTTCCTATGGATTCAACCATAAAAAGATCAGGATTACTCTTTTGTGCAGATTTGAAAAATTCTACACATTCATTATATGAACTGTATTGTTGTCTCAATTTATAACCTTAAAATATATATTAATCTTCAAAAGCTTTAGCCCATTGGCTAATTTGCTGATTTGAAGCAAAATCACAATCTTTAAACTCTTTAAATGAAAGAATGCTTTCATTTTTTATCTGTTCTTTTATCATAACTGCAATATCTTCATCCATGCCTTGAAGTGTCATCAACTCTGTTAATGTTATGTCTGACAATATAAAAAGTTTCTCTTCATTAATTGTACAAAGAGTTGTTTCATTATTGACTTTTAACATTTTTGGCAGATCTTTTTCACATACAGGTTCTTTTATAGAATTTGGAACATCATCAGAAGATGATTCATCTGTTAACTGCATATCAAAACCACCTTTATCACTTAACCAATAAGTTCCATCAACTGATGGCTCATATTTTGCAAAATACAGATGTCTTAGTGTTCTTAAAATTAAAGAGTCCATTTTTCCTAATTCTTCCCAAGAATATAATGGTACATGAGGAAGTCTAAACCCTCCAGCACTTAAATCCCACATGATGTATTGTCCTATCCAATCTCTAATATATGGAAATGCTGCAAATGCTGTAGCACATTCTAGTATATATGGTTCATTTGTATTTTCATCAATTGCAATATCACAAGCCCAGTATTCAGCTTTTGCAGCTTTAGAAGCTTTTACTGCAAGTTCTAATGCATTCATTGGTATATTTTCATAACTCATACTTCCACCTTGTGAAGTATTTGTAATCCATTCTCCAGTACCTGAATATCTCCAAAATGCACAGATAGGTTTATGACCAATTAACATAACACGAATGTCCCCGCTATCTTTAAGTGGAATCCCATCTTGAGAGTATATTGGTTGATATTTTTTTTCTTTTAAAAGAGTTTTTGCCTCTTTATAGTTATCAACTTTATGCACATAATATCCACCATAATTAGATGCACCGTAACTTCTTTTTATTATCTGTGGATAGTGACAATTTTTAAAATAGTTATCAGCTTTTTCTTTATCGTAAGTTATTATTGTTTTTGGAGCTGAAATATTATATTTTTCACAAAATAATGTTACATTCTCTTTAGATTTATTACAAAATTGAGTCTCTATAGATGGGATAAATCTTACATTTGGTAACTCCGCAGCTATCTCTTTAAAAGTTTCATATGCGGTAGCTGGAATATTTCCAACTAAAACATCTATTTTCTTATTTTTAACTTCTTTTATAAATCTTTGTTTATCATTTTTCCAGTGATAAGTTACATTTTCAATTTTATCTGGCCAACCTTTAAAGTTGCTATAATCAAAAAATCTAAGTACATAGTCTAAATATAAAAATCCTAATTTTGGGAGCTTTTTTGCCATTTTAACTACCTTTATCTGTTCTTTTATCTATTAATTGAACTATCAAATCAATCTTTTTATCATTGAAATCCAATCCTATTTTTTCTTGTTCTGGCGTTGCGAATGCTGGAATACCATTAACTTCTAAAACTACATATTCCTCTTTTTCTCTATCATATAAAATATCAACACCCGCTATATCCATACCAAGTGCTTTACTTGCTTTTTTTGCAATATCTATAATTTTATCATTGGCTTCACGAAGAATTACACTTCCACCACTTGTCACATTTGTTCTCCACTCTCTTGCACTTGCTTTACGTCCATAACATGCAACAAATTTATTATCAACAATATCAACACGAAAATCTGTAAAATCATTTTCAACAAATTTTTCTAAATATATGTGACGAATATCTGTTTGATTTATAAAAGGCATCAATGCATCAAGCATCTGACGAGAATCTAAAAATGCCATCCCACTTCCACCCCAACCATCTGTTGGCTTATATACCATTTTTTTCCACTCTTCAAATTTTTGGGTAACAAACTGTGGCGTTTCACGATGACATAAAAAGAAATCCGCTGTTGTAACTCCTGCTTGACTTAAAACTAAATTACTTCTAAATTTATCTTCTGAGAGTTCAAATGCTTTATATGAGTTTATAGTTGGAATAAACTGATCAATTGTTTCATACATATAAACTTGAGCAACAGTTTGCTCACCAGCATTATATGAAAAAAACAAATCCAGATCTAGCATATTTACACCATCACAAATAACTGAATTTTTATACCCTCTTGCAAACCGAAGGTCTAATTCTGGTACAGTTTCAATATCTCTTTCTCTTAGCTTTGAAATTAATTTCTCTTGTATCTTGTCTCCGCCACTATTGTTATACATCCACATACCAATTTTTCTTTTTGACATAATACCACCTATTAAAAATCTGATTTTTTTATAAAATAATTTAAAAGTTTTTTACTTAACTCTATTCTAGTCTCAAAGCTTTTCTTTAAAGCTCTCTCATGAACTGTGTGATCTCCATCACCAAATGGACCAAAACCATCTAATGTTATAATTCCACAAGAGCTTACTATATTAGCATCACTAACCCCACCTCTCTCTTCATAGCAAATTGATAAATTAGTTATTTTTTCAATCTTTTTTATTAATTCTAGTGACTCTAAAGATGTTAACATAACATCTCTTTGAATATCTCCTCTTAGTTTTGAGGTAGCACCATCAACAAATGAATGATTTACAATTTTATCAATTGCTTCAAGAACTCTATCTTTTTCCTTTACATCTTTATATCTAAGCTCAAAAACTAAAGAAGCATGAGGAGAAATAGTATTTGCCCCTATTCCACCTTCAATTTTACCAACATTAAGAGTTGTTCCTTTTTTTAAGTTTGTTAACTTTACAAGCTCTTGAAGTTTATATGAGGCTTCTAAATTTGCATCCTTTCCATCAGCATAATGGTTTCCTGCATGAGCAGCTTTACCTTCTATATCTATAAAAAAAGTTCCAACACCTTTTCTACCCGTTACTAATTCAAAGTTTTTTCCAGCAGCTTCATATACAAAACAGAAATCATACTTCTTTGCAAGTTTAGCTGTCAAATATTTAGAATCATCACTACCACTCTCTTCATCACTTACAAGTAATACATCAATATTCTTTATCTCTATATTATCGTTATAAATTTCTCTTAATGCTTGAAGTGCAACTATATTTCCACCTTTCATATCACATACACCAGCACCATACACCCACTCATTATCTTCACTATAACTATCAAATTTATTTGGAGGGAAAACTGTATCTAAATGACCTAAAAGTAATAATTTTTTTGAAGTACTATCATGTTTTGAAATATAGTGACGATGTGAGCCAATAAGTTCTCGCTCATATACATCAATCTTAAAATCAAGCTTTTTAAACCAAGTATCAAAAATCTCTCCAACTTGATCAACACCAGCTTTATTTTTTGTATATGAATTTATTTCTACAATAGTTTTTAAGTCATCAAAATAGCTCATGCTGCTCCGAGAATAGAAATAATTTTTATTAGATTGTACTATATATTAAATATAATTTTTATAAAATTGTGGTTTTGTGATAAAAAGTTAAATAAAGTGAGGGATAACTTAGAAGATTATTTTCTTCTAAGTTCTTTGATACGAGCTTTTTTACCAGCAAGATCACGAAGATAAAATAGTTTAGCACGACGAACACGACCGCGACGAATAATTTTTATCTCATTAATAGAATCAGAGTAAATTGGGAAAATTCTTTCAATACCAACAGAGTTAGCACCGATTTTACGTACAGTAATAGTTTGACCTGTACCTTGACCTCTGGTTGCTATACAAACACCCTCGTAACTTTGGACACGAGATTTGTCACCGTCTTTAATAGTTACTGCTAAACGAACAGTATCCCCAGCACGAAAATCTGGAATATTTTTCTCAGATGTTTGTGCTTTTTCAAAGTTTTCAATATACTTATTTCTCATAAGATAATTCCTTAATTTTATTAATACGATGTCGGAAGTAATTCCGCCATCTGCGTTAACACTTGATTTCCTTTAGCAGGAAGTCACCGCACTAGTGCGATTGCGTTTTATGCTTGATTAGCTGATCTGGTCTGAAAAACTTAGTCTTAGATTCAGACAGTGCTAATTTTAGTGAGCGAATTCTACTATGATTTCCCTTTAAATATTCTGATGGAGGATGATTTCCTTCGTAATTTTTTGGTTTAGAGAAAGATGGTGCTTCTAAAAGTGATGTTTCAAAACTCTCTACTGATAATGATTCACTATTTCCAAGTACTCCATCTACATTTCTACTTACAGCATCACAAATTACTAAAGAAGCTAATTCACCACCTGTTAAAATATAATCTCCAATAGAAAAAACTTCATCAGCATACTTTTCAATAACTCTCTCATCAATCCCTTCATATCTTCCACTTACAAAAGCTACATGTGACTTTTTTGCTAATCTTTTAGCATCATTTTGTTTAAAAGGTTTTGCTACAGGAGTTAAAAAAACAATATGAACACTTTCATCATTAAATTTTAATGAATTTAAAGTATCATAAAGTGGTTGTGGATTCATTACCATCCCAGCCCCACCACCAACTGTAGTATCATCTACTTTATTATGTTTAGAATCACTAAAATCTCTAGGATTTAAATACTCTATCTGTAAAATATTTTTTTGGATTGCACGTTTTAGTATAGAATCTTGAAAATATCCCTCAACAATATTTTGAAAAAGAGTTATAAAAGTAAATTTCATTATGAAGCTTCTAGTATATCCATAGCACCACTAAGAATTATAATTTTTTTATCTATATTAACACTAACTTTAAATGGTTCATTAAATGGAACTAAAAAACTTTTTGCACTACCAGATTTTACAAGTAATTTATCAGTTTTAATATTAAGATAATTAGTTATTGAAATTCTTTCCACTTCATTAACAACACCTAAAAGTTTATCATCTTCATAAACTTCACAATCTTCTAAATCAAACCAAAAATATTCATCATCTTCTAAAGGACAATTTTTCCTTGTTTCTTCTCTTGTTGTAAAAAGTTTTACATTTGTATATTTTTTAGCATCTTCAATAGTATGTATACCAGCTATTTTAATAATACCTCTTTCAAGATTTACATCACTAAGTGTAATATTATTTTTTAGGTTAGTAAAAAAAGTTGCACCATTTGCAAATTGTTCGGGGAAATCACATTTATTGTGAAATTTCATATCGCCATGTATACCGACAGTTTTGCCAATAGTTGCGATATGAAGAAGTTGTTCTTTAAATTGCTTCGACATTAATACGGTAACTTATGCCATCTTTAGCTTTGCAGCCAGAAATAACAGTTTTTATCGCACCAATCATCTTTCCTTCTTTACCAATAAGCTTACCAATGTCAGCTTGATTTGCATAAAGAAGAATTTCTGTTACCTCTTCGCCCTCTTTTACATCAACTCTTACATCATCAGGATGAGATGCTATAAGTTTTGCAAAACCAGCGACGAAATCAGCTATCATCTTAACGACCTGTTATCTTTTTAACACGGTCACTCATTTTAGCACCAACACTTAACCAGTAATCAAGTCTTTCGTTATCAACAACTATTGTCTTTTCAGGCACCATTGGATTATAATGACCAATTAGTTCAATCCAACCACCATCTCTACGTTTACGACTATCTGTTACAGCTATTCTGTAAAAAGGTTGTTTTTTTCTTCCCATACGAGTAAGTCTAATTACTGTCATTTATTTTCCTGTTACTATTTTAAACGAAAATGAGCAAAGCCCATCTTTCTACGCTAGCCGCCATGGCACTAAAGATATCTTTTAAAAGATATAAATAAAATTTGTGGGGTTTTTTGCAGAATAAAAATTAAATTTATTGTGCCTCTTACCGCCGTTTGGCGTCTTATACTTTACTTAAAAAGTACCTTCTAATCACAGAGGGATTATTTCAGAAGTTATTACGATGGCGGAATTATACCGAGTTATTTTTTAAATGTAAATAGTTTGTATGTATTATATTTTATCTATTTGTTTTATTGATAATTAATACACACAAGTTGCGTTATATATTATTAATTATCTAGGTATTGCTCCAGCTCCTCCCATCTGTCCCATCATGGCTTGTAAATCTTTCATCCCATTTTTACCTGAGAATTTTTTGGCCATTTTTCCTGCATTTTTAAACTGTTTAATCATCTTATTTATTTCAACTTGAGTAAGTCCACAACCTTTAGCAATTCTTTGTTTACGAGAGTTATTTAGCAAGTCTGGTTCTTCTCTTTCTTTTTTAGTCATCGATGAAACCATTGATTTGATATTTTTAAGCTCACTTGAGTTTTCCATATCAAAATCTTTTAAAGCTTTTGACATATTACCCATTCCAGGAATCATCCCCATAAGTGATTTCATACTACCCATTTTCTTCATTGATTCCATCTGCTCTAAAAAATCATTATAATTAAACTTACCTTTTTTAATTTTTTGAGTAAGTCTTTTAGCCTGTTTTTCATCTATAACTGATGCTGTTTTTTCAGCTAAACCCTCTATATCTCCAAAGCCCATAAGACGATTTACAATTCTTTCAGGTAAAAATACCTCTAAATCTTCCATCTTCTCACCGCTACCAATAAAACGAAGTGGAACTTGAACTTGTGATGAAAGACCTAATGCTACACCACCTTTAGAATCTCCATCATACTTACTTAAAATTACACCATCTATTCCTATTTTTTCTTTAAAACTTGAAGCAGTTCTAATAGCATCTTGACCAGTAAGTGAATCAGCTACATAATATATCTCATCAGGCTGTGCTGCTTTTTTAACAGATTTAAGCTCACCCATAAGCTCATCATCTATAGCTAAACGACCTGCTGTATCTATCAAAACAACATCATATATTCCATCTTTAGCTTTAGCAACTGCAGCTTTAACAACCTCTACAGGATTTTTTGTACTCTCATCTTCATAAAGTTCAACTTCTATTTGTGTTGTGATTTGACGAAGTTGTTCAACTGCCGCTAAACGCTGTAAATCAGCTGCTACTACTAAAACTTTTTTCTGTTTATTTTTTAAATATAAAGCTAATTTACCAGTTGTAGTTGTTTTACCTGAACCTTGAAGTCCTGTCATAAGTATTACTGTTGGAGGGTTTGGAGCAAAGGTAAAACCTCTATTTCCACCAACCTCTAGTAATTCATAAAGTGTAGCTCTAAGTGCATCTAAAAATTGATCTTTACCAACTCCATTTGTTTTTGTCTCTAAGTGAACTTTTGCTATTAACTCTTTTACAATTTTATGATTAACATCTGCTTTTAAAAGAGACTTTTTTAACTCATTTAACGCTTTAGTAAGTGATTTTTCATCATCAAATGTACGAATTTTTTTTATTGCAGCTGTAAATGAACTTGT
>JAFLJV010000154.1 GCA_022712845.1 Sulfurimonas sp.
ACGCTAAGTTTTCTTCAGTAGAAAGCTCGAGGTACTTGTACCTTTTTAGTAAATTAGTAAGTTGGTTGTTTATAAATTATAAAGTTTTGAGCTAAAGCTTTTAACTCTTCTTTGATAATATCTTGTAATTCAGTGTTATCGATATCATCAAGAACATCAGCCATCTTGTTAGCCATTAGTTCAAACTCTTTTTCTTTCATACCACGGCTTGTTAGTGCAGGAGAACCAACACGGATACCAGAAGTTACAAATGGACTTCTAGTTTCACCTGGAACAGTATTTTTATTAATAGTTATACCAGCATTACCAAGAGCAGCATCTGCATCTTTACCAGAGATTTCACGACCTACAAAAGATACTAAGATTAGGTGATTATCAGTACCACCAGATACAACATCATATCCACGTTTAACTAGAACTTCACCAAGAATTTTAGCATTAGCTTTTACTTGCTTAGCATACTCTTTCCATTCAGGAGAAAGGTTGTATTTGAAGCCAACAGCTTTTGCAGCGATTACATGAACTAAAGGTCCACCTTGAAGAGCAGGAAATATAGCAGAATTCATTTTTTTAGCAATATCTTCATCATTAGTCATAATCATACCGCCTCTTGGACCTGCAAGAGTTTTATGAGTTGTAGTTGTAACAACATGAGCATGTGGGAAAGGGCTAGGGTGCTCACCTGCACACACAAGACCTGCAATATGAGCAATATCAGCAAATAAAATTGCTCCAACCGCATCAGCAATTTCACGAAATTTTTTAAAGTCAATTTCACGAGCGTAAGCAGAAGCACCACATACAATAATTTTTGGTTTAACAATTTGAGCAATATCCATAACTCTCTCATAGTTTATACGACCATCAAGCTCAACACCATAAGTGAAAGAGCTGTAGTTTTTACCAGAAAAACTAGGTTTAGAACCGTGAGTTAAGTGACCACCGTGGCTTAAATCCATACCAAGAAGTTTATCACCAGCTTTTAAAAGACCTGCATAGACAGCACCATTAGCTTGGCTACCTGAGTGAGGTTGTACATTTGCATAGTTACATTCAAAAAGCTTACAAGCTCTGTCAATTGCTAGTTGTTCAACGCCATCAGCATATTCACAACCACCATAATAACGTTTTGCAGGATAACCCTCAGCATACTTGTTAGTAAATACAGAACCCATCGCTTCCATAACTGCTGGAAGTGTAAAGTTTTCAGAAGCAATCATCTCTAAATGGTCAGTTTGACGTTCTAATTCTTTTTCACACAAGTCAAAAATTTCACTATCGTATTCTTTTAAAAAACTCATAATTGTATATTTCCTCATATATTAAAAGTAGGGCGATTGTACTTAATATATCCTTTAATTATCCCATAGTTTTTTTGTCTTATTAATCTCATCAATATTGTCTATAAATAAGTCAACTAACTTTGGTTGAAAATGTGTTCCTGAGCCTTTTTTGATTTCAGCTATAGAATCTTCAGCACTCCAAGCTTCTTTATATGGTCTTTTCATTGTAAGAGCATCAAATACATCAACAAGAGTTACTATTCTGGCTGATTCTGGTATATCTAAGCCTGAAATTCCATTTGGATATCCACTTCCATCCCATTTTTCATGATGATTTAAAGCAATTTGAGCTGCTAATTTAAAAATTGTACTATTATTTTTACTTAAAATTTTATGCCCAATAATAGTATGTTCTTTCATTATTTTCCATTCATCCTTACTCAAAGCCCTAGGAGCTTTTAAAATTGAATCAGGTATTCCAATTTTGCCCATATCATGCATTGGTGCTGCATATTCAATATTTTTTGCTAACTCTTCACTCCACCCTGAAGCTTTAGCAAGTATACGTGCATATGCAGCCATTCTCCATATATGTTCACCTGTATCAGTATCGTTATAGTGACCAGCTTCTCCCAGCATAAAAATTGCATCTTTTTGACTCTCTTCAAGCTCTGCAGCTCGTATAAGTGAAAGATGAGTTTCTATACGCTTTTTAACTATTGGCGGTGATACTGGTTTTTGTATATAATCTACTCCACCAACTTCAAAACCTTTAATTTCATTTTCAATATCATTCAAAACAGTAACAAATATAATAGGTATATCTCTTGTATCTCTAAGTGATTTTAATTTTTTACAAACTTCATATCCATCCATACCTGGCATCATGATATCTAAAAGAATAAGATTTGGTAGGTGTTTTTTTGCTGCTTCTATAGCTTTTTTTCCACTTGAAGCAAAAAGTAATTGATAGTCATATTTTAATATTTGTCTTAAAATTTGAAGATTATTTGGTTTATCATCTACTATTAAAATTTTTTTCATAATATATTTTCCTTTTTAAATATCTAAAGTATTTACTAAATTTTTTAATAAACTTTGAGCTTCATCAAAATTAAAAGCATCTACTTCATTTTGGATAGGTAAAAGTTCTGCTTCTGATATAAAATTATTTAATTTATATAAAACAGGATCTACACTGTCAGGATTTAATTCTTCAAGTGCTAATGATAATTCTTGTGTAATATTTTTTATTAGTTTTCTATTAGCTTTTGTATAATTATTATTAATATTTAATTTTTTAATAGCTGTAATAATATATATTAAATTTTGTTTCAACTGAGTTGTTTTTATATCTGCTTCTTTTATATTTTTATGCACTAAGTCATTTTCAATACTTGTTGTTAATAATAAAATATTTTCCATTCCTAAACTACCAGCTAAATCTTTTAAAGTATGTATTGTCGCATAATCCAGCTTCTCATCGTTATTAATACCTTTAATTTTATACTCAGAAAAGTTTTGTAAAGCTTTTAGATAAACTTCAGTATCTTGCCATAAATTTAAAGCATTTTCGTAGTTTATTAACCCTTCAATAGGTGAAAAATTAAAATTACTATGAAGATAACTTTTAAGTGTATTTATATTATTTTCAATTCCAAGGTTAGAGTTTACAGTAGACTCCATAAGGTTTATTAATTTAGAAAAATTAATTGGTTTAATTATTATGTTATCAATTTTATTATCATAGTAATTATTATAATTTTTTTCTAATATATTTGTTGTAAAAGCAATTATATTAGTATGATTTTGAGTATTTTTTTCTAGTTTTTTAATCTCTTGAACAATGTTAAAATCATTTAATTCTGGTACTTGAATATCTATGAGTACTAGATCATATTTTGATTTTTTAAATAATTCAATAGTATCTTCATTATTTTCTATTAAGTTTACTTTATGTCCTAGTTTTTCAAGACGCAACATTAATAATATAGCATTTTCTTTTATGTTTTTTATAAATAGTATGTTAAATAGTCTTGGAGAAAAATAGCTACTATGTTCAATGCTATAATCATAAAGACACTCTTGGGCTTGTTCAGGTGATGCTTGATTCATAAATATTTCAAAATAAAATGTTGATCCTCTTCCAATTTCACTTTTAACCCATATTTTACCTCTCATTAATTCTATTATTTGTTTTGATATAGTAGTACCTAAACCAATACCTCCAAAATGTCTTGAAGTACTTTTGTCAGCTTGAGTATATGAATTAAAAATAATTGATATTTGCTCTTTTGTCATTCCAATTCCAGAGTCTGTAATTGCAAATGAAAACATACCAATTTTATTTCCAGGTTTTACTATTAGAGTTATTATCCCTTCTTTTGTAAACTTAATAGCATTACTAAAAAGATTTAAGATAACTTGGCGTAATCGTACAGGGTCTCCTAGCACCTTTTTGGGTAATCTATTATCATATTTAAGTTCAATGGTTAAATTTTTATTTATAGCTTGATGTTCAACAATATCAAGTGACCCTTCTAAGGCATTAGGCAGATGAAAACAGATATTTTCTAATTTTAACATTCCATTATTCAATTTTGAACTATCAAGAAAATCATTGGTAATATCTAATAATGATTCACAAGATTTTAAAATTTTTTTTATATTTTTTTTATTATTATATGATATATTTTTATCTTCTAAAAGTAATTCAGCAAAGCCAAATATAGCATTAAGTGGGGTGCGAATTTCATGACTCATATTGATATTAAATGCTGTTTCAGTATTAGCTAATTTTTTATCTCTTATTTTTGTAGCTAATATTTTTTGTTTAATTAATTTTTTTTCACTTAAATCATGAATAATACAAATAAAAAGTTTATGATCACTTATTTCTATATATTTAAGGTTAATATAAATTTTAAATTTTATATCATCATTATAAATGCCATAAAGTTCTTCACCATTTAGATTAGTTGATATATTTGTATTTGCATATTTTTTTAAATATTTATTATAATTTTCATTAAAAAGTAGAGGTATTAATATAGAAATATTATTTCTAACAATTTTTACAGGAGTGTTTCCAAATATATTTTCAGTTGCTTTATTGAACGATTCAATTCCTCCATTAGAGTTAATTATAATTATAGCATCATCAGTATTGTTTAATAAAGAACTCATTTAAACTCCGTTTATAATAATAAAAAACAATTATAAACCTCTTTTACATAAGATATTCTTAAAGTAATTATGTAAATGAATTTTTTTTGGAGAGAAAGCTCGAACTTATAATAAAGTTCAGCTTACTTTTGATTTTTTTCTTGGTTTTTATACCATTTAAGTGGTATTTAGTTTTCTGAATGATTAGGTTTCATTGCTGGAAAAAGTAATACATCTCTTATAGAGTGTTCATTAGTTAAAAGCATTACTAATCTATCTATACCTATACCTTGTCCAGCAGTTGGAGCCATACCATAGCTTAGAGCTTCAACAAAATCTATATCCATCTCATGAGCTTCATCATCACCACTTTCTTTTGCTTGTCCTTGTGCTTCAAAACGACCAAGTTGATCAATTGGGTCATTTAGTTCACTAAATGCATTTGCAATTTCACGACCAGCTATAAAAAGTTCAAATCTTTCTGTAATTTCTGGATTTTCATCACTTCTACGAGCAAGTGGAGAAATATCAACTGGATACTCAGTTATAAAAGTTGGATCTATCAGTTTTTTTTCAACAAATTCATCAAATAGTTCACCTTGAAGTTGACCTAAATTCATACCTGGTTTTACAGTGATGTTTTTAGATTTTAAATAAGTGATTATTGAATCTGTATTATTACATGTTTCGGCTGGAACACCACCAACTGTTGTAAGTGATTCTATAAGTGGAATTTCAGTAAAGTTTTCAAAATTAACTTCTAAATCACCATAAGGTAGTCTTGATGGTAGGTTTAGATGCTCAAAAAGATATTTAAAATACTCTTTTGTAATTTCAATTAAATCTTTATATGTTTTATAAGCCCAGTAAAACTCTATAGAAGTAAATTCAGGATTATGAGTTGCATCCATCCCTTCGTTTCTAAAGTTACGATTTATTTCAAATACTGCTTCAAATCCACCAACAATTAATCTTTTAAGGTAAAGTTCTGGTGCTATTCTTAAGTATCTGTCAATTCCAAGTGCATTATGGTGAGTAACAAAAGGTTTTGCATTTGCTCCACCAGCAATTGGATGCATCATAGGAGTTTCAACTTCTAAAAAACCTTTGTCTTCAAAAAAGCGTCTAGTAAGTGAGATAACTTTAGAGCGAGTTTGAAAAGTTTTGCGAACTTCAGCGTTCATAATAAGATCTAGATATCTTTTTCTGTATCTAATCTCTTTATCAGTTACACCATGAAATTTTTCAGGGAGAGGAGAGATAGCTTTTGTTAAGAGTTTTAACTCATTTGCGTGAAGTGATAGCTCACCTTTGCCTGTTACAAAAGGATAACCATTAACTTCAATAATATCACCAACTTCTATATTTTTTTTAAATATATTGTTGTAAAAACCTTCAGGAAGATTGTCTCTAGCTACATAAATTTGAAGCATTCCACTCTCATCTTCAATCTTTACAAAACTAGCCTTACCCATAATTCTTAGAAGTTTAATACGACCACTTACAATGTAGTGACGATTTTCATCTCTTTGATTTTCTTTATTTACTATATCAGAGTTTACATTTAAATATTTTTCAACTGTAGTATTTCTTTTTGAATCGTTAGAG
>JAFLJV010000155.1 GCA_022712845.1 Sulfurimonas sp.
ATCTGGTTACTCTAAAGAAGAACTAATAGGACAACCACAAAATATTATTCGACATCCAGATATGGACTCAGAAGTATTCAAAGATTTATGGAAAACAATTCAAAGTGGTAAAAAGTGGAATGGCATTGTTAAGAACTTAAAAAAATCTGGTGCTACATACTGGGTAAATGCTCACGTAGAGCCTATGTTTAATGCTAATAATATAATTACTGGTTATCATGCAGTGAGACAAGATATCACATCAGAAATAGAAGTTCAAGAGCAGAGTAAAATACTAGAAGAAACAAAGAAGAAAATTACAGATAGCATAAAATTTTCTTCTTTAATTCAGCATACTTTATTGCCAAAAGATGAAGTAATTAGTGAGTATTTAAGCGATTTCTTTATTCTTTGGGAACCAAAAGATATAGTTGGTGGTGATATTTATCAATTTTTAGAGCGTGAAGATGATTGTTTAATATTTGTTATTGACTGTACTGGGCATGGAGTACCAGGTGCATTTATGACAATGGTGACTAAAACTGTAATCCAATCAATAGTAAGTGATAATAATTTTAATAATCCTGCATTGATTATGAAGGAACTAAACAGAAGCATTCAGCTAACACTTAAACAAAACCATCCAGAAACTAAAAGTGATGCAGGCTTTGATGGTGGAATATTATATTATAATAAAAAAGATAATTACATCCGTTATGTTGGGGCTAAAACACCACTATTTTATATACAAAATGGTGAATTAAATATATTTAAAGGTGACCGTGAATCAATTGGTTATAAAAAATCAAATATCAATTTTGATTTTAAAACTTTAGAAATTGATATCAATAATGATTCATATTTCTACCTAACTACTGATGGATTTATTGACCAAAATGGTGGAAAAGATGGTTTTACACTAGGAAAGAAAAAAATACAAAAATTAATTTTAGATAATTATGACAAAAGCTTTGAAAATCAAAAAGAATTATTTCACAAATATTTATTAGAATTCCAAGGTAGTTATGAAAGAGATGACGATGTTACATTTTTTGCATTTTCACTTAAAGAAAAATTTCATGTTGAGCATTTTTATAAGTTCAACGGTATTATAAATCAAGAAACACTTGGCGATATTGAAAAAACTTTGTTAGAAGAACACAGTAATATTTTTTTAAATAGCCGAAAAAAAGAGAAACTCTTAACAATACTGTATGAAGTTGGTCAAAATATAGTTAAATACGGTATTCAAGATATTAATGATGACATCTCTATACAGCCTCAATTGGGATTTATACATGATGAAGAAAATGAAGAGTTTATTATTACGTGTAAAAATATAGTTACAAAGCAAGCTATGCTAAAAATAAAAGCTAGAATAAACGAAGCTAATGCCATCTCTAAAGATGAAATTTCAAAAGTATATAAAGAGTTAAGAAAAAGTAACAAGTATGCACACGAAGATGGAGCAGGACTTGGTTTTTTTGAATTTTATAAACGTTCAATGCATAAATTAAAATATAATTTTGATACAATTGATAACAACAGATATTATTATTCAATAACAATAACAATTTAACAAGGAAAAATATGGAAAACCTAAAAATAGAATCAACAAAATACACATCTGAAGTGGATTTCAATGCTTTTGATAATACTTTAAAAATTATAGGAAAATCAACTCCAGAAAATACTTTTGAATTTTTTGAACCAATTAAAGAATGGTTAAACAGCTACTTTAAAGAGAATAAAGAAGCTATAGTGACTTTTAATATACCATATTTTAATTCTAGCTCTTCAAGAGCCATATATGATATTTTTGACATATTATCAGATGCAATAGAAAACGGCAGTAAACTAACTGTTAATTGGGAATACAATGAGAATAATGAAAATGCAGAGGAGAGTGGAGAAGAGTTTCAAGAAGACTTTGAAGAACTTAATATAAATCTTGTTATAAATAATAATTAGGAAATAACTTTAGCATGCATATTTTTTTAATATTACTATTAGCCTTTTCATCTATATACGCACTTACATTGGAAAAACTGTTAGATAATGCTATATCAAAAAATATGAAAATTATAGAAAAACAAAAACGCTATGAAGAGATATATTATGACACTCAAATTGCAAAATCTGGATACTTACCAAAACTAGACTTAACATTATCAACTCCAATATATAATTCAAGAGAAAGTTCATACAATAATACAAAATATGACCTTGAGTTAAGACTTACGCAAAATATTTTCAATGGTTTTAAAGATATAAATAAGATAAACTTAGAACTTTCAAAGTATGGATCAGCCCTATATTCAACAAAAGAACTAACTAACAGCTTTTCCTTAGAGATAATATCATTGTATATTAATGTTATAAGAGAAAAAGAGATATTGAAAATACAAAACTCCAGTATATTAAATCACGAAGATATTTTTAAAAAAATTAAGCTCAAATATAATAGCGGACTTGGCACTAAACTTGAGTACAGATTATCAAATACAAGTCTAACTTTAGCAAAGATAAATTATGATGACCAAGAGCACTCACTACAACAGGTAGTTAATACGCTAGAAAAACATATAAATAACAGTGTTGATGTTGATAGTTTAGAGATTCCAAATATGGACGTATATATACCTTTAACAGCTAATGAGGCTATTGAAATAGCTATAAAATCACATCCATCTCTATTTATAGCAAAATTAAATAAAAAAATGAGTGATTATGAGATTTTATATACAAAAAAAGATCTTTATCCTTCACTAGATTTTAAGGCTAACTACTACACTGGTGAAAACAACATATATAAAAGTATAGATAAGTACTATGATGTATATCTTCAACTTTCATACAATCTATACAGTGGTGGTTCTGATATAAATGCCAAACGAAAGATGGATAAAAAAAATGAACAAAAAAATGCACTTATTGAAGATGTAAGACGTAATATTGTTCATAAAATAAAAAGTAAATACTATTTTTATCTACTACAAAAAAAGAAGAATATTTTATTGGATGAATATTTACTATCAAAAGAATTAGTACTTAAATCTTACTACTCTGAATTCTCTATAGGTAAAGCAAACTTACGTGATATATTAGATACAACAGAGTCCTTATATAACGCAAAAAGAATACTGACTGATGGTAGATTCAAGCTACTAAAATCAAAGTACGATATTCTTGAAGCTATGGGTTCACTTCCAAACATCAAATATAATACAATTATGTCAAATAAGAATAATCTAATTTATAAAGAAGACAAAGAGTTACAACACCTATATGTTGTAACTGATAATAACAAATATAAAACAGATAAATCATATATGGTAACTGCAACACGATTAAACATTAGAGAAGATAAAAGTACTGATAGTCTTATACTTGCTTTTTACCATAAAGGAGAGCTTATCAATGTTATTAAGAGTGAAGGTTTTTGGATGAAAACAGATATTGGATGGGTTCATAAAGATTATTTAAAAGAAGTTATAGATGAATGAAATTGAAAATAAATTTATAAAAGATCCACTTTTACAAACACTTGTAATGTATTCAAGAATACATGGACGCCCTTTTAGTGCAGAAGCTCTAGTTTCTGGCCTACCAATTGAAAAAGGCAAACCTGCTCCAGAACTTTTTTCAGTAAATAGTTCCAAAGCATTATTTTCAAGAGCAGCAGCAAGAGCTGGCTTTAAATCAAGAATAATGAAAATAGATATTGATGAGATATCACCACTTATACTTCCATGCATCCTACTACTAAAATCTGAAGATGGTTCTCATGTGAAATCTTGTATCTTACAAAGCTTTGATGATACAAAAGAAAATGTAAAAATAATAGTTCCCGAACTTGGTGAAGTTGAAAATGAAATATCTATAGAGACTCTAAAAAAAGAGTATTATGGTCTCGCTATATTTTTGAAGAAAAAACTAAACTATGAAGATCAAACACTTGATATAATTGATAAAGAGAAGTCTCATTGGTTTTGGGGAACAATGACTCAAGTTAAAAGTATATATAGAGATGTAATCATAGCCTCTTTACTTATAAATATTTTTGTATTAGCCACTCCACTCTTTACCATGAATGTATATGACAGGGTAGTTCCAAATGGTGCTATAGGCACACTTTGGGCACTATCAATCGGTATACTAGTAATTTACGCGATAGATGTAACACTAAAATTTATACGAGCTCACTTCATTGAAGTTGCCGCTAAAAAGACAGATATTATAATATCTTCCATTCTCTTTGAACGGGTTATGGATATTAGGATATCCTCAATGCCAAAATCTATCGGTTCTTTTGCAAATGTACTTAAAGAGTTTGAGAGTATTCGTGGTTTTTTAACATCTACTACAATCTCTTTACTTATAGATATGCCTTTTGTGATTATATTTTTAATCACTATATATTACCTAGCAGGTATTATAGTAATCATACCTATTATTATCATGCTAATAATTCTAATATACACTTTAAGTATGAGAAAAAGACTTCAAGCCCATATTAAAAGTACATACAGAGCTTCTGGCAATAAGAACGGAGTACTTATAGAGAGTTTAGGTGCTATTGAATCACTTAAAACTTTGGGTGCACTTGGATATGCTCAATGGAAATGGGAAGAAGCTACAGGAGATATCGCTGATAAGAGTATACATACAAAGTTTTTATCATCATCTATAACAACTATTACATCCTTTCTTGTTCAGCTAAATACTGTAATGATAATTATTGCAGGCGTTTACCTTATAACAAATTTAGAGATGACTTTAGGAGGATTAATAGCTACGGTTATAATCTCTTCTCGTGCAATCTCACCTATGGGACAAGTTGCTAGTCTACTTGCTAATTATGAACATGTTAAGACTGCCTATAACGCTATTGAAGATATAATGAATCTAGATGTTGAGCACCCAGATGGAAAAAGATTTGTTCAAAGACCTGAATATAAAGGGATAGTTACATGTCAAAATGTTTGGTTTACATACCCTGAGGCAGAAAAATCATCACTTGAGGATATAAACTTTAAAATAAATCAAGGTGATCATGTTGCTCTTGTTGGTAAAATAGGTTCAGGTAAATCCACTGTTCAAAAGCTTATATTAGGTCTCTATCATGCTCAAGAAGGATCTCTTTTAATAGATGGAATAGACATTAAGCAGATAGATCCAGCTGATCTTAGAAAAAATATAGCTTATGTATCTCAAGATATAGTTCTTTTTAGTGGCACAGTAAAAGAGAATCTTATTTACAGAGCGCCTCATGCTGATGATGAGATGATACTAAAGGCGGCAAATATTAGTGGTGTTTTGGATTTTGTGAATAAACACCCTAAAGGCTTTGATATGCAGGTTGGAGAGAGAGGTTCCATGCTTTCAGGTGGACAAAAACAGAGTATAGCTATCGCACGTGCAATTCTTCTAGATAGTCCTATAGTTATACTAGATGAACCAACAAGTGCCATGGATAATGCCACTGAACAAAAAATTATTAAAAACTTACAAAGATACCTAGAGGGTAAAACACTGATTTTAGTTACTCATAAAAATTCACTTTTAAAACTGGTAGATAGAATGCTACTTTTTGAAGATGGTAAAAAGATGCTTGATGGTTCAAAAGAAGATATTTTAAATAAATTGAGTGGTAAATAGTTATGAATGGTAATATTGATGAAAAAGAGTTATCAACTGATGAACTCATTAAACAAAATCTCAAGCTAACAAAAGATAATGAAAAATCTAAAAAAAGACTGGACAGAATTGTTCAACAAGGTGATAGACAACATAAAGAGTTTGAAAAATTAAACGAACAACTAGCTTCATATATCAATGTTATTGATGATCATGTAATTTCAATAAATACAGACAAAAACAAGAACATACTAAGTGTTTCCACAGCATTTTCTAATGCTTTTGGATTCAAAGAAAAAGATGTAGTTAAAGAGTACTTTAAATTTTTACTTTACAACCAAGATGCACAAAAACTAGAAGCTGAACTACATGACACTATTGCATCAAAAATACCTTGGCATGGTGAACTAAGGTTTAAAAATAAGTCTGATATATTAATATGGACAAATACAATAATTACACCTAGTTTTGATGAGGGTGAATTTGTTGGTTTAACTTTTATTATTGAAGATATATCTAAAGAAAAAGAACTAAAAAATATAAAATCTACACAAATTTCAAATAAAAAATATGATCAAAATATGCTTGAGTACATGTCAAGCAGAAGCTCCGCCCTATTACAAAGAACATCAAACAGTTTTAGTTATGTATTATGGATAATTTTTGCAACAGTTTTATGGGCTATTATTTGGGCTAACTATGCTCAACTAGTTGAACTTACACGCGGTACTGGTAAAATAATCCCTTCTAGCCATATTAAAAAAGTTGAAAGCTTTGACAATGCAATTATAGAAGAAATTTTAGTTATTGAAGGTGATAATGTAAAAAAAGGTCAACTGCTACTAAGGTTTAACAATATACAAAATAGTGCATCATTTGAGCAAAATTTACTTAGATTAAATGAGCTAAAGGCAAAGGCACAAAGGTTAGGGCTTGAGTCAACTCTTAAAAAAGATACCAACTTTGTATTTGAAAATAAAAATGGTTCTAAAATTTTTGAAGAGGAGTATAATCTTTATCTTAGAAATATTAGACAATTAGAGTACAAAACATCAGCTATAGATGAAAAAATAAAACAAAAAATAAGTGAGCTTAATGAAGCTACTAAAAAGAACATCTATCTTCAAGGTAACTTCAAACTCTTAAAACAAGAACTGAAAATAAAAGAATATATGGCTAAAGAAAAAATTATTTCAGAAGTAGAGTATATTCAGCTACAAAGGCAAAAAAATGATTTAGCTCAGGAGTTAAATAAAATTCAAAACGAAATACAAAGAGATAAATCATCTATCTCTGAATTAAGTAAAAACAAACAAGAGATAGTTTTAGAGTTTAAAAACAGATCTAAACAAGAACACCATGAAGTTTTATCAGAAATCCAAAGGTTATCTCAAATGAGCAATACATTAAATAATAAGCTCAGTAGATATGAAGTTTTTTCACCAGTAAATGGAATAATTCAAAAAATTCATGTAAATACTGTTGGTGAGGTTGCAAGTGCTGGAAGTACCTTAGTTGACATCATTCCTTCTAAAGAAAAATTAATAGCTGAAGTTAAAATAGATCCACAAGATATTGCATACTTAAAAATAGGACAAAAAGCTTTAATGAGATTTTCTTCATATGATTTTAATATTTACGGTGGGCTAAACGGAAAAATATCTTATATAAGTGCAGATACTTTCTTAGATCCTGAAGATAAAAATCACTACTATATGATTCATTTAGACCTTGATGAGAATCATATTGGTAGTGATAATCAAATGCACTTAAATATAAAAACTGGGATGATAGCAGACGTTGATATTATACATGGAAAAAAGAGTGTAATGGACTATATACTAAAACCAATATTAAAAGCCAAACAAAATGCTTTAACTGAAAGATAGAGATAAAAGATGAAGATATATCACCTATATTCACAAATAAAAGAGATAACAAAATATGTATCAGACTCTTTAAACAATTATGACCTTGTATTGATTAATGATGCATCAGATTTATTTGATATTGAAGAAGAAAACTCTCTTCTTATTTTACATGTTGAATCTTATGATGAAAATATAATTGATTTAGTAGCATATATTTTAAAAGACTTTAAAGATTTAAAAATCTTAGCTCTTACTAACAGCGTTGATTTTTTAGATGGAACAAGACTGCTTCAAATTGGTGTAAAAGGCTATGGTAATGTTTATATGCATAGTGTACTTTTAGAACAAGCAGTAGAAGTTATAATGAGTAACAATGTATGGATATATCCAGAGCTAGCTCAACATCTTATTAAAAATTTAGTAAAAAATTCTATATCTGATACAAACAAAGACTACAAACTAAATCTTTTAACTAAGCATGAAAAAAAATGTGCTATGTTGGCATCAAATGGAAGTTCTAATAAAGAGATAGCAATACTACTTGACCTGCAAGAGATTACAATAAAAAAACATCTATCATCAGTCTATAAAAAATTTTCTATTAAAAATAGAATTGAATTAGTATTATATTTAAGGTAGCGGGACTTAAACTTTATAAAAATCTATCTCATTTTATTGGAATATTATACATAGACTTTTTTTATTTAACTATTTGAGTACCAATACCTGCTGATGTAAAAAGTTCTAATAACATTGAATGCTCTAATCTTCCATCAATTATATGAGCTTTTTGTACTCCACCGTTGATAGCATCTAAACAAGCATCAACTTTTGGAACCATACCACCATGGATAGTTCCATCTTTTTTAAGAGCTTCTACCTCATCTTTTGTTAATGTACTTAGAAGCTTTTTATCACTATCTAAAACACCTGATGTATCAGTTAAGAAGATTATCTTATTTGCTCCAATAGCTTTTGCAACATGAGAAGCACATAGATCTGCATTTATGTTAAATCCTGGATGACCCATCTCTTCTCCAGCTGCGATTGGAGCGATAACTGGTACGAATTTTTCATAAATAAGCTTTGATATTACATCAGCTTTTACATTTGTAATATTTCCAGTTAATCCCCATTTGTTTATATCTTTTGGTTCTGCCATTATAAAGTGAGCATCTTTTCCACTTACACCTATAGCTTTAGCACCATGAGAGTTTAGAAGTGAGACTATCTCTTTGTTTATCTCACCACTTAAAATCATCTCTGCTATACGGATAACTTCAGGTGTTGTTACGCGTTGTCCATCTATAAACTTTGTTTCAATTTTTAGTGCATCTAACATCTCTGTGATTTTTTTACCACCACCATGAATGATAACTGGCTTAATTCCAACAAGATACATAAGTAAAATATCTTCAGCAAATTTTTCTTTTAACTCAGGTGATGATTGTGCTGAACCACCATACTTTATAACTACTATCTCTTTATTAAACTCTTTTATAAATGGTAAAGCCTCAAGTAGCGTTTTTACTGTTTCAATCTTCTTTTGCACTATTATTTCCTCTATTGTCATTCTGAACTTGATTCAGAATCTAGCTTATTTTATTAGACCCTAAATCAAGTTTAGGGTGACGAACCTTACAATATTCATCTATTATTTTAAATATTTTATCATCAACTTCCACATGTAAATCCAATAGTGACAGCGGAAGCCCAAATGACTCAACTTTAACAAAATCTTTATAGGTTACTAAAAGTGAATCTGAACCATCTTTTTTTAAAATATCTTCTAACTCATCTTTTGTAAATGAGTGATGATCTTCAAAATAGTTTTTACTAGCAACCTCTGGTAAAAATTTATCCAGTCTCGCAGGTCTAGCAATGGCAGTTACGAGTGACATTTTATCACATTTGTCTTTAAGCGTAGTCTCCCGTTTAAAATCCAAACCATCTTTTAAAATTACAGCTTCTTTTTTACACCATAATTTTTCTCTAAATGGACCTGAAGGTAAGCATGATGAGTTTTTACTTTTAACATCTATAAGAATATCAAGTTTTTTAATATCATGTTTTGAATAAGCATCATCTAAAAATACTATCTTTACACCCATCTCTTTAGCTTTTTTTATTGCTATTTTTCTATCTTCACTTACTATAACTATGGCTTTTGGTATCTTGCGTGCATAAATCATAGCTTCATCACCACTTATAGATACATCTTCTAAAATATCTTTACCATCACTTATAACATATAAACCACTACTATTTCGACCATAACCACGAAGGACTATTGCTACATTTTCATATTTTAATGCTAATGCAGTTACAAGTGGTGTTTTTCCACTTCCCCCAACACTGAGATTTCCTACACTTACAATATCTACACCTAAATTTTGTGCTATTTTATTTATAAAACGAAAGTACATCACTAAACAATATATCCAACTTAGAGGTAGTAATAAAATAGAAAGGATTTTTTGTATAAAACTTGGGTTGTAAAAATAATCTTCAACCCAAAAAACTAAACTTTTTTTCAATTTAGAGCTTTATTAAACTCTTGTAGAAGCAACAGACTTTACCTTATCAATTACAAATTTAACATCTTTATCGCTCATACTTGCATAGATCGGAAGTGACATTATTTGTTGATAACTTGTAAGTGCTACTGGATAGTTATTTATCTTTAACATATATTTATTTTTATAATAAGTCAAAAAGTGAAGAGGAATATAGTGAAGTCCAACCTCAACACCCTCTTTTTTAAGTTCTAATGCAAATGAATCTCTATTTTTATCTATTTTAACTATATAAAGTGAAAATGGATGTTCATCACTTATTGGCTCTGGTATAGTTACATGTTCAACCAATTCTAAAGCATCATTATAAATATTAGCAATCTCTTTTATTCTTTTTAAATTTTCATCTTGTTCTTTTATTTGAGCTCTTATATATGCAGCATCTAATTGACTCATAGTATAGTCATACCCAATATCTACAATATCATAAATATAAGATAAAGAATCTTCATTTTTTTCCATCGCGTGTAAACCTATAAGTTTTGCTCTATCTATAATTTCTTTAGAATTAGAAACTAATATACCACCATTACATACATCTTTTTTTAAGTGAGATGAAAAATCAAAACATGTTATATCTGCACCAGTTGAGCCAATTTTATTGCCATTATATGTCGCACCTAAAGCTTCACTTGCATCTTCTACAATTTTTATATTATATGTTTTAGCCATAGCATATAATCTATCTAAATCACAACTTTGCCCTGCTATATGTGTAACTATTACAGCTTTTAGTTTTTTTGACTCATGCTCTTGCAAATAAACCTCTAATTTATCTAAATCAATATTATAAGTTCTAGCATCAATATCTATAAAAGCTGGTTCAGCATCAAAATGGCGAACAACTTCTGGCACATTAGGGTGTGTATTTACAGAACAAACTATTTTATCTCCACGCTTTAAATCTAATGCAAGCATAGCTAAATGAAGAGCTGAAGTACCATGTGAAGTTGCAAGTGCAAATTTGGCACCTGTATATAATTTAAAATCATTCTCTAATTCTGTAACCTGATCTAACGCATCACCATCCAAAACATCACTTACATTTGAATGAGCTTCTCTACTACTTTCATATTTACAAAATGGTACTTTCATTATTTAATTCCTTAATTTTATAGTGTTATATCTCTAGGATAGTTAAAGTCATGATTAATTGTTCTTGATGTCAATTTTGCAATTACTGGCATCTTTCTTTTAAATTGATTTGCAAATATTCTCTTAACTATCATATTTAACATATCTTTATCATACCCTTGATTAAGAATATCTTCTTTACTTATTCTATCTTCTACATAAAGTTTTAATACTTTATCAATTTGAGCATAGGTATAACCCAAATCTTCTTCATCGCTTTGTCCATCCCATAAATCGGCTGATGGAGGCTTATCTATAATATTATCTGTAACACCAAGATATCTAGCCAACTCAAATGCTTCACTTTTATACAAATCACCTATAGGATTTATTGCACTTGAAAGATCTCCATAAAGAGTTCCATAACCAAGCATCAACTCACTTTTATTACTGGTTCCTAAAACTAAAGCACTCTCTCTAGCTGAAATATCAAAAAGAGTACTCATTCTAAGTCTTGAAGAGAAATTTCCTTTTCTTAGATTATTCATATTTGGATTTAGATCTTCATACACTTTTAACATAGGTGCTATAGAAACTGTAACAGAATTCATATCAAACTTTTCGCAAAGTTCATCTGCATCATCTAGTGATCCTGAAGAAGAGTACTGTGATGGCATTTTTACACAAAGTAAATCATCCTGAAATACCTTATGTGCTAAAACCGCTACTACAGCAGAGTCTAAACCTCCACTAAGCCCTAAAACAACACGATTAAGCCCTGTTTTACGAACTTCATTATCTAGAAAATATTGCAGATATATTGATATCTGCTCATACTTTTTCATTAGCAACCTTTAAAAAACTTTAACAAAAAATATTATATCTAAATTTTCTAATGAATTAAATACAGAAAAAATGAAATCTACATTGACTGTCACTTCTTTGTCATATATATAATATTTATGGTTAGTTTATGCTATATTATAAAATCAATAAAAAAGGTTATAAAGTGAAAATTAAAGTTCAAGCGATGGGTGAGTACCAAACAAACTGCTATATAATCACTATTGACAATAAAGATTTTATCATTGATCCTGGAGTAGGAGCAACAAAATGGGTAATAAAAAATGTTACAAATCCAGTAGCAATTTTTAATACTCATGGACATTTTGATCATGTATGGTGTAATGCAGAGCTTCAAGAAAAATTAAATATTAAACTCTACACTCCAAAAGATGATGTAATGCTTTTAACTAGTAACAACTGGAGACCTGACTTACCATTATCTATACCAGATATTGAAGTTCAACCAAATCAAGAATTTGATTTTGATGGTGTTAAAGTAAAATTTTCTCACTTTCCTGGACATTGCCCTGGAAACTCTACTATAGAAATTGGTGACGCTATGTTTAGTGGAGATTTTATTTTTGAACGCTCTATTGGTAGAACAGATTTTCCATATTCATCTCCTAATGATATGAAAATTTCATTAGAAAAATTTAAAAAATTAGATTATGACAAGATAATGTATCCTGGTCATGGTGGATCAACGACAATAAAACAAGAACAACAATATTCTGACTATTGGATAGCAAATCTTTAATTAAGTATTAGATTCAAAGCAAACTTTATTTAGAAATACTATTCTTCTTCTTTTTCTCCCATGAGTTTAAGTTTTAAAACATGTCTATCAGTAACAACTGTTTTAAATTCACCATCAAAAACCTTTATCTCATGCACATGTGCTGTTACGTGTACATTTCTTTTTCTACCCTCTTTGTGTCGAACTCTAGCAATTACACTTATAATATCTCCATATTTTACAGGAGATAAAAATTGACAATCACAAGCAACTAAAACAACATTTTTTTCATTTACAGCTAACATTGCTGCGTAATCAGCAGCACTAAAAATAAAACCTCCATGAATTAAATCTAGCTCATCAGCAACCATTTCTCGTATTGTTACAAGTTTTACTTCTGCATACCCAGCTTCTAATTTTTGTATTTCACCACTATAGTCAGAATTTATTTCAAGATGCGTATCTAATTGAACTTCATTTTTATTTTTTATTTCATTTATTTCAAGTTCTCCATTACCTTCAAAACCATAATCAATATTTCCATCTATCTCTTTTTCTATATTACTCATTTTTTATCCTTAATAAGTTTTACATAAACTCTTGCAGGTGCAGGGTAACCTTCAACTGTTTTAGTTTTATCATTTTCATCCAAAAAATTTTCTAAAGATTGACCTTCAATCCAAGAAGTTTTTCTCTGCTCATTTATATCAGTTACTAAAGTCTCAAGAACTTCAAAACCTTTAAATCCAGCCTTTAAACACCAATTTTTCAATGCTTTTATAGTTGGTACAAAATATATATTTGATATCTTAGAATATGATGATTCAGGACACAAACAAATTTCATCTTCACCCTCTATATAGAAAGTATCTAAGATAACTTCCCCCTGTTTATCAAGACCTCTATAAAGTGACTTTAACATAGCAACAGGGTCACTTCTATGATAGAGAACACCTAAACAAAAGATAATATCAAACTTCTCTTCATAAAATTCTAAATGCTCTACGCCTAAGAGTTCATAAACAATCTCACTTTTTGCAAAATGGTTTATAAAATCAAATTGTGTTTTGTAAAGAGGTGATGGATCAAAACCAACTAATGATTTTGGTTTATCCTCTTGCATTCTAAATAAATAATATCCATTGTTACAACCTATATCGGCAACTCTTTTATCTTTTAAATTAAAATGTTTTCTTAAAAGATTATATTTTATGTTACTTTGCCATTCAGCATCTATAAAAGTATCAAAAAGTTTAAATGGACCTTTCCGCCATGGCATCATAAGTCTAGCTATCTCTTCTACATTTTTAGGTTGTTCTCCGCTAATCTTTATAACATCGCCAAACTCAATACTCCAAGAGCCATCTTCTAGGCTCTTAAGTACTTCTCGAAGTGGAAGTATGTTCTTCCATGTCATCCATTTTTCTCTATCTTCTCTTAATTTTTTTAAGTCCATTTTAAAAGATGCCTTTTTATTGAACTCTCTAAATAATTACCATACTCTCAGCTATAAAAAAGAGTATCTATTACAAGGCGAAGTTACGCAGGAGCTACTAGTAGCTTCAAGTGACTTTAACGAAGTAAGAGTTT
>JAFLJV010000156.1 GCA_022712845.1 Sulfurimonas sp.
AACCAGTGCTCTAACCAACTGAGCTAATCTCACCATACAAATAATAAAATATAAAAGGTGGTCGGGGTGAAAGGACTCGAACCTTCGGCCCCCTGGTCCCAAACCAGGTACTCTAACCATACTGAGCTACACCCCGACCTATTACAAAAACCAAGATAACACCTGATTAATGAGGCGAAATTATAGTCAATAACGTTTGAAATGTCAATAGTTTTTTACCATATTTTCAAACTTTACACACATTGATACCAAATGAGATTAAGATTAGTTTGTTACAATTCTTAAATAATGTTTTTAAGGGCTCAATTTGGGTGAAATTTTTACTAGTATAAACTCCTTTTTAGAAACTGTTTTATTCTTTGATATACTTTTTGGAACTCTCGATGGTGTGAACCTTCCATTTTTGGTTGTTTGGTTAATTGCAGGTGGTGTTTATCTAACATTTGTAACTAAATTTATAAATATTAGAGTAATGAGACACTCTTTTAATATCTTAAGAGGTAGATACAAAACTATTGATGATGTTGGATTGATTTCCTCTTTTGGTGCATTAACAACTGCTCTTAGTGCAACAGTTGGTTTAGGTAATATCGCAGGTGTTGCATTGGCAGTTGCTATTGGTGGACCAGGAGCAACTTTTTGGATGATAGTTGCTGGTTTTTTAGGGATGAGCTTAAAATTTACGGAAGTTACTCTTTCACTACAATATAGAGAGTTTTTAAAAGATGGTACTGTTATGGGTGGTGCTATGGAGTACCTTTCAAAAGGTTTGGCTAAAAAAGGCTATGTCTCTTTTGGTAAAGTCTTAGCAGTTGTATTTGCTGTGTTGATGATTGGTGGTGCTATTGGAGGAGGAAATACTTTTCAAGTATCTCAAGCTTTAGGTGCTATATCTCAAGAAGTTCCATACTTTGAAGCTAATCCAATGGTTTTTGGAATTATTATGGCAACACTGGTTGGTTTTGTAATTATTGGTGGTGTTAAAAGAATAGCACATATTACGGAAGGACTTGTTCCCATTATGGCTCTTATTTACATCTCTGCTTCTTTGTGGATTTTAGGTGTTAACTTTGATAAAATTGATGATGCTTTTGGTATTATTTTTCACGAAGCTTTTGCAACAAGTGCAATATATGGTGGTATGGTAGGAGCTATTGTTCAAGGGTTTCAAAGAGCTGTCTTTTCAAGTGAAGCGGGAATTGGTTCATCTCCAGTTGCTCATGCACCAGCAAAAACAAAATATGCTGTAAGACAAGGTCTTGTTGCATTATACGAACCATTTATAGACACTGTTGTTATTTGTACCTTAACTGCACTTGTAATTATTATAACTGGAGTATATACACATGATGGAGTCTATTCTGCTCTTATTGAAGCAAAACAAGGAGCTGCATTAACAAGTGCTGCTTATGGAACTGTTATTAGTTGGTTCCCAATGATACTATCTATTAGTATTGCACTTTTTGCTTTTTCAACTATGATCTCTTGGTCATACTATGGAGAGCGTGCTTGGGTTTATCTTTTTGGTTCTAAATTCTCTATAATCTAT
Source organism: Sulfurimonas sp. (assembly GCA_022712845.1). The sequence goes on from JAFLJV010000156.1 coordinate 1,550, forward strand.
AAAATTATGTTTTTATCTTTAACAATTATCGGAACGGTAGTTAGTACCGATATACTAGTTGATTTTAGCTTTATGCTTCTTCTTGCTATGGCTGTACCAAATATTTTAGGACTTTTTATTCTTAGTGGAGAAGTTAAGAAACTACTTGAAGATTATATGAAAAAACTAAAAAGTGGTGAATTAGATGAAGAAGCATTAAGATGAATAAAATAGAAAAAGAGTGTAAAAAGCTTTTGACACAAGAGAGTATAGATATCTTTTCTGAGATAGATTTTGATGTAAACGGAAAGGTTCATACACTCTCATTTGAGTATATAATAGATACATATATGAAAGCTTCTGATGAATCTCAACTAATATTTTTAGATGCCTTAAAAAAAGCTATATCAGTACAAAATATGGGAGTAGATAAATTTTTTGAAAGTATGGGTCAACTTCTACTTATGACTCATCTTTCAGATAAAATAAAAACTTAAATATTTTTACATAAAATTAAAACTGTATCATTCCGTCTATTGGAGAAGAAGCTGTTGCATAAGGTCTTTTAGCAATTCTTCCACTTAAGTAACTCATACGACCAGCTTGAACTGCATGCTTCATTGCCTCAGCCATTATCATAGGATTTTGAGCTTGAGCAATTGCAGTATTTGTAAGAACTCCTGCAGCTCCTAATTCCATTGCATAAGCAGCATCACTTGCACACCCTATCCCAGCATCAACAATTACAGGAACACTTACAGCTTCACGAATGAAAACTATGTTGTAAGGGTTTTGAATACCAAGTCCACTTCCAATAGGGGCAGCAAGAGGCATAATCGCATGAGAGCCTGCATCTTCAAGTCTTTTTGCCATAATTGGATCATCTGAAGTGTATGACATAATTGTAAAGCCCTCTTTTGCTAAAACTTCACAAGCTTTAATAGTCTCTAAAACATCAGGATAAAGAGTTTTTTTAGTATCACCTATAACCTCTAACTTAATTAAATCAATACCAGTAGCTTCACGAGTAAGTCTAAAAGTTGTTATAGCTTCTTCAGCTGTCACACACCCAGCAGAGTTTGGTAAAAATTTTACATTAGTTCCAGCAAAAGTATCTCTTAAGTTCTCTTGGTCTGGGTCTGTAATGTTTAAACGACGAACTGCAACAGTGATTAGTTCACTTCCACTTGCAAGAGTTGCTTCTTTAGTAGTTTGAAAATCTTTATATTTTCCACTTCCAACAATTAGGCGAGAGCCTAGCTCATATTTTCCAATTTTTAAAATATTATCCATTTGATATATATCCTATTTATTTAATTACTTGAACCCTCTGAATAATTATCATACTCTCAGCTAAAGAAGAGATGAGCTATTACAAGGCGAAGTTACGCAGAAGCTACTAGTAGCTTCAAGTGACTTTAACGAAGTAAAAGTTTATCTCTTTTTTAGCCCTATGGGAGGGTTTTAAAAAAACAATCTTGCACAAGATTTTTCATCGCCTTAGCTACGGCTAAGACTCAAAAAAAGTTTTGCACAATCTTACCTTTTTAAAACTCTCTGAGAATATGATAATTATTCAGAGTGTTCAAATGATTTATATCATAACAAAACTTACAGTTTGCAAATCCCATCTATTAAATCATCTGGGGTAAGTGAGAAATCAGCTCCATCATAATTAAGTGATAAATTTGCATGTGCTAAAGAAGCATTTATGCTAGATTCTAACGGGGTATATTTTTGTGCTAAAAGTGCTCCTATTAATCCACTTAAAACATCCCCACTTCCACCTTTTGCAAGAGTTGATGTTCCATGTGGATTTATATAAAACTCATCCCTTTTAGCAATTATGACATTTGCACCTTTTAAGACAAGTGTAACTTTTTTATACTTTTTACAAAACAATTCAACATACTTAAAACGATTTTCTTGCAATTTTTCTATACTAATATCTGCTATTTTTGTTATCTTTAAAAGTGATATAAACTCTTTTGGATGTGGTGTTATTACTAAAAATTTTCTTTTTAAAATTTTTGAGATAATTGGCTTATAAAATATATCTGCATCAGTAATTAGAGGTAAATCATTATCTAAAAATTTGTTTAAATCTACCTCACTTAAAGCATTTCCCAAACCCATACCGATAGCTAAAGCTGTAGTATTTTTTGGAAGTTCATCTGAATACATAATCATATCTGGTATTTGAGTCTGTTTTGAACCAATAAGAGTAACTAAACCTACCCCAAACTTTAAAGCACTCAAAGCACTAATAACACTTGCCCCTTTTTTATCTCCACAAGCAACAGATAAGTGTCCATAAGTGCCTTTATGTGAATCTTTTTTATCTCTATATGGTAATTCTAAATCATCTAAATCCAGTAATTTCCACTTACTTTTAGTCTCATATATCTCTCTTGATACACCAAGGTTTAAAACTTTTATCTCTCCAACATACTCTTTGGCACTATCTAAAAACATTCTTTTTTTCAAAGCACCCATAGTCAAAGTTATATCTGCTATAAATTTATACCCAGATGGTACATCACAAGCAATTTTATAAGCATTCATACTATTCATTTTATCTATAATTTTTTTTATCTCTTTATTAAACTCACCACTAAAACCTGTTCCAACAATAGCATCAACTAAAACATCACATTCTTGAAGCTTTTTACACTCTTTTACTCCTATACTTTTAACCCGTTTGTCTTGAAGCATTGCCATTTTTGATTTTGGTTTTTTTGCATAAAAAATTGAAACATCATAATCTTTATATAAGAGTCTCCCAAGAGCAATACCATCTGCACCATTATTTCCACTTCCAGATACTATAATGATTTTTGAGTTTTTAGAAAGCTTAATACGGATAAAATCGGCCATTCCATTAGCTGCATGTTCCATCAAAATATCTTCACTTAAACCATACTCTTTATAACATCTACTGTCGAAACCTGCAACCTCATCATATAAATTTTGCATAGCTACCCTTCTACTAATAATAATATCTATATTTAGCTTTAAAATATTAAAATTTTCTTAAATTTAAATGATAAATTTTATCATTTAATAGAACTTAGTGTATAATACTGTTATGCTTAATTATACAAATATTTTACGAGAACACAACTTAAAGGCTACTCCTCAAAGACTAGCTATTACAGATACACTTTATGCAAGTGGACATATCACTATAGACTCTCTATATAAAGTGATGATAAAAAAATTTAACTCTATATCATTAGCAACCATATATAAAAATATAAATCTAATGTTGGAGAATTCATTTATAAAAGAAATTAAACTTCCTAATACTAAGTCTGTTTATGAACTCACGCAGGCACCTCATTCACATTTAGTATGTAAAAAATGTTCAGCTGTTGAAGACATAACAATAGATTTAAACTCTATAGTAGATACTGTTACTAAACTAAGTAGTTTTAAAGTTGATTCTACAAATTTAGTTTTATCAGGTATTTGTAAAAGATGTTACAATAGTTAAATTTTATTAAAGGATAATAATTTTCCTTTAAGTCTTTTTTTACTATAATTTTACAACTAAAACAAATAAAAGGTTAAAAATGAAATTAACAACAATTGTAACAGTAGCATTACTGACATCATCATTAGTAGCATCATCATTGGTTGTTGATGCAAAAAAAGCAGGTCTTAAAGCTATACCAAGTTCAACAACTGAACTTCTAAAGTTGATTGATAATCCAAAAAATCCTATCACTACTAAAAAAGTTGAACTTGGTAAAAAACTATTTTTTGAACCAAGAATCTCTAAAAGTGGTTTAATTTCTTGTAACACTTGTCATAAGCTTGCTGATGGTGTTGATGATGGCTTAGCTGCAGCTGTTGGTCATAAATTGACTGTAAATCCACACCATTTAGGTTCTCCAACTGTTTTTAATGCTGTATTTTTCGATTCTCAGTTTTGGGATGGTCGTGATCCAGACTTAGAAAAACAAGCTCAAGGTCCAATACTCGCAGGTCCAGAGATGGCTGCTACAAAAGAACATGTTGTTAAAACTGTAACTTCTATGCCTGAATATGTAGCTGATTTTAAAAATGCTTATGGTGACGGTGTTAAAATAAACTATGAAAAAATCACAGATACAATAGCTACTTTTGAGAGAACACTTGTAACTCCATCTTCTTTTGACGATTATTTAAATGGCAATGAAAATGCAATGACAGTTGCTCAAAAGAAAGGTCTTAAAACATTTATAGATACTGGTTGTGCAACTTGTCATACAGGTATTGCTATTGGTGGTTCGATGAATGCATTTAACATCACTGCAACTTATAAATACATGAATGTTGGTGATTTCAAAGGTGATAAAAACGGTATGATAAAAGTTCCAACTCTTAGAAATATTACTCTAACTGCACCTTATTTCCATAATGGTCAAATTTGGGATTTAAAAGATGCTATCAAAGAGATGGGTCGTATCCAATTAGGTAAAAAGATAACAAATAAAGAAGCATCATCTATTGAAGAGTTTTTAACATCACTTGATGGAAGAAAAGCAAATATATCTATACCTTCTCTTCCAGCTTCTACATCAAAAACACCTAAACCAGATATTAACTAAAAATATATACCCTCTCTTTAGGGTATATCATTAAGAACTTTTACAATAGCTTTTGGCATTATTTCAAACTCTATCTTTTTTATTTTTTTACTAAAACTTTCAAGTGTATCACTTTCACTTCTAATGAACTCTTGTTGTAAAATTATATCTCCACTATCAAGCTCACTATTTACCCAATGAACACTGACTCCACATCTATCACTCTCTCCAGCAAAACTTCTCTCTATAGCTTTTGCACCCTTATATTTTGGAAGAAGTGAAGGATGGAGATTTATAGATTTGATATTTGAAGTGAAGACTTCACTTAATATTCTCATAAATCCACTTAGCACAACTAAATCAGGAGAATATTTTTTTATTAATTTTACTAGTTCTTTATCAAAATCTTCTCGTATACTAAAATTTAGATGATTTAAAATCTCTGTTTTTATACCAAGTAAATCTAATTTTTCTATACCTTTTGCATCTGGATTATTTGTTATTCCACAAACTATATTACACT
>JAFLJV010000157.1 GCA_022712845.1 Sulfurimonas sp.
TAAAGTTGGATAAAATTACCGAATTATTTTATATATTTAGAGGAATTTTAATGGCGCTAAAAATAGCAGTTAATGGATTTGGTAGAATTGGTCGTTGTGTGGCTCGTATAGTTGCTTCAAGAGATGATGTAGAAATAGTAGCAATTAATGATATGGCAGATATGGATATGTTGCTTTATTTGCTTAAAAATGATTCCGTACATGGAACTTTTAATGGTGATATTGAACAGATTGATGAAAATAATATTAGCATCAATGGTAAAAAGATTAAAGTTTTTAATAATCGTGATCCAAAAGATTTAAAATTTGCTGATTGTGGTGCAGATATAGTTTTAGAGTGTACAGGTATATTTTTAACTCAAGAATCAGCTCAGGTACATATTGATAATGGAATAAAAAAAGTTTTATTTTCAGCTCCTGCTAAAGATAAAGAGACGCCTACTTTTGTTATGGGTGTTAATGAAGATGCTTATAATGGAGAAAAAATAGTTTCAAATGCTTCATGTACTACAAACTGTCTTGGTCCAATAGCAAAAGTTTTAGATGATGCTTTTGGGATTGAAAAAGGTTTAATGACAACTATTCATTCTTATACAAATGATCAAAGTATATTAGATGTAAAGCACTCCTCAGATAAAAGACGTGCAAGAGCTGGTGCTATCAATATGATTCCTACAACAACAGGTGCAGCAAAAGCAATAAGCCTTGTAATGCCTCAGTTATCTGGAAAACTTCATGGTCAAAGTGTTCGTGTTCCAACACCAAATATTTCTATGGTAGATTTAAATGTTGTAGTTTCAAAACAAACTTCTATAGAAGAGGTTACAGAAGTATTTAATAAAGCAGCCCAGACAAACTTAAAAGGACTTCTTTTAATGGATAAAGAGAAAAGAGTCTCTCAAGATTTTATTGGATGTGAATATAGCTCAGTAGTTGCAGAGGATTTAACTCAAGTAATTAGTGGAGATATGATAAAAATAATGGCTTGGTATGATAATGAATGGGGTTATTCTTGTAGACTCGTAGACATGGCTATACACATCAGTAAATAGGATAGTTATTTGGAACTTTTAAATATAAAAAATCTAGACATTACTGGTAAAAAAGTTTTTATCAGATGTGACTTTAATGTGCCGATGGATGAGTTTTCAAATATTTCAGATGATAGAAGAATTCGTTCTGCTATTTCAACTATTAATTTTTGTCTAGATCAAAACTGTTCAGTTATATTAGCCTCTCACTTAGGTAGACCTGGTGGTGAAATCGTAGAAAAATATTCTTTAACACCAATAGCAAGAAGAGTACAACATTTACTAAAAAGAGAAGTTACTTTGTGTGCTGATGTAGTTGGTGAAGATGCTATGAGTAAGGTTAAAGCACTAAAACCAGCTGAAGTTCTACTTCTTGAAAATCTTCGTTTTGAAGCAGGTGAGACAAAAAATGATAAAGAGTTATCTCAAAAACTAGCTTCAATGGCAGATTTTTATATAAATGATGCTTTTGGTGTAAGTCATCGTGCACACTCTTCAGTAGAAGGGATTACTCACTTCTTTGATAAAGAACATAAAGCTGCTGGATTTTTACTTCAAAAAGAGATAGATTTTTTCTCAAAACTTATTGAGCAGCCTGTTCGTCCTTTTGCTGCTATTGTTGGTGGATCAAAAGTTTCAGGAAAACTAGAAGCACTTACAAATTTACTACCTCGTGTTGATAAAATTCTTATTGGTGGGGGTATGGCATTTACATTTTTAAAACAGATGGGTTATGACATCGGTGCTTCTCTTGTTGAGGATGATTTACTTGAGGATGCTCAACATGTAATGGATGAGGCTAAACGACTTGGGGTTAAGTTTTATCTACCAGTTGATGTTGTAGCTGCTGAGAAATTTTCTCAAGACTCTATTAGTAAACTTACATCTACTCAAGAGATACCAGAGGGTTGGATGGGACTTGATATTGGACCAGCTACAGTAAGACTTTATAGAGAAGTTTTAGCAGATGTACAAACTATTCTTTGGAACGGACCTATGGGTGTTTATGAAATGGATAAGTTCTCACGTGGTTCAAATAAGATAGCTCACTTTGTTGCAGATTCATATGCAACAACTGTTGTTGGTGGTGGAGATACAGCTGACCTTGTTCAAAGAATAGGTTTAGATGAAGAGATAAGTTTTATATCAACTGGTGGTGGAGCTTCATTAGAACTGCTTGAGGGTAAAATTCTTCCAGGTGTGGCACCATTAATTAATAAAGAGGCATAATTTTATGATAATTGCAGCAAATTTAAAAACAAACTTTACAAGAGTAAAAACTACAAAATATATACAAGAGATAGAAAATTTTATAAAACAAAATAGTATTTCACAAGAAGTTTTAGTTTTTCCTACAAGTTCTAGTTTAAATTTACATAATGGAAAGGTTGTTGTTGGAGTACAAAATGCTTATGCTACAGTCAATGGTGCATTTACTGGAGAAATAGGGCAAGAGCAATTAGAAGAGTTTGAAATTAAAACTATTTTAATTGGTCATAGTGAAAGACGACATGTTCTTGGGGAAACGCAAGATGAGTTAATTAAAAAGTTTAACTTTTATAAAGAGCTTGGATATAAAATAGTTTACTGTGTAGGGGAGCCTTTAGAGATTAGAGAAGCTGGACATGCTAAAATGATGCAATATATATCTAAACAATATGATGGAATTGATACAAATTATGAAAATCTTATAATTGCTTATGAACCTATTTGGGCAATTGGTACAGGATTAACTCCAACATTAGAAGATATAACAACTATTCACAAAGAGTTAAAAGAGAAATCTTATGCACCTTTACTTTATGGTGGAAGTGTAAAAGTTACTAATGCAAATGATGTTTTAGCACTTGGGGGTGTTGATGGAGTTTTAGTTGGTAGTGCTGCGTTAAATGCTGATAATTTTTGTACAATGATTGAGTATGCACAAGCGATACAAAATAATAGTTAAAATAATTAAGGAGATAGTATATGATAATGAAGGGTAAAAAAGGTCTAATTGTAGGACTTGCAAATAATAAATCAATAGCTTATGGAATAGCTGCTTCTTGTGCTGAACAAGGTGCTGAAATGGCATTTACATATCTTAATGACGCTCTTAAAAAAAGAGTTGTGCCTATTGCAAAAGAGTTTGGTAGTGATAAAGTTTATGAACTTGATGTATCAAATGAAGAGCATATGGCTGGTATTGCAGAGTTAATTGAAAAAGACTTTGGTAAAATTGATTTTCTTGTTCACTCTGTTGCTTTTGCTCCAAAAGAAGCTCTTAGTAATCCTTTTATTAAAACTACAAAAGAGGCATTCCAAATTGCTATGGATATCTCTGTTTATTCTTTAATAGACTTAACAAATCGTTTAGAGTCTGTGTTAAGTGATGATGCTTCTATTCTTACTTTATCATATTTAGGTGGACCAAAATACATAGTTAACTATAATGTAATGGGTGTTGCAAAGGCTGCACTTGAATCAACAGTAAGATATATGGCAGTTGATTTAGGTAAAAAAGGTCAAAGAGTAAATGCAATAAGTGCAGGACCTATTAGAACATTGGCTGCTGCAGGTATTGGTGACTTTAAACAAATCCTTAACTGGAATGAAACTAATGCACCATTAAAGAAGAATGTAACAACAAAACAAGTGGGTAATTCTGCGATGTACTTACTTAGTGATTTGTCTTCTGCTGTAACTGGTGAGGTTCATTATGTAGATAGTGGATATAATATTATGGGAATGGCAGCAGCCGAGACTAATGAAGAGGGTAAAACAGTACTTTCTTGGGATATAAGAGATAAATAAATATTCTATATAAGTAGTAAGAGTAAAAATTCTTACTAGCTCCTCTTTAAAAACAATCAATAATATGATTAAAAATTAATCATATTTTTATACTCTTTCTACAATGATTTATGTAATAATTATCTTATTTAAAAAACAGGAAAAAAAATGAAATTAATTAAACTTAGCTTAGTAGCAGCTCTTGCTGTATCAGTAGCATTTGCTCAGGAAGAAAAATCTGAAATAGGTGTTAGTGCCAATATGGCAATCACAAGTAATTATGTATGGAGAGGTATGACACAAAACCAAGACAGCATGGCTGTTCAAGGTGGTGTTGATTTAGATTATAAAGGTTTTTATATGGGTGTATGGGGATCAAATGTTAATTTTGATACAGATGTATCAATAGAATTAGATTTTTATGGTGGTTACTCTAATGAAATTGCTGGTATTGGTTATGATATTGGATATATACAGTATGTTTATCCAAAAGATACAGAGGCTTTAAATTTTGGTGAAGTATATATTGGACTTAGTAAAGACTGGGATATATT
>JAFLJV010000234.1 GCA_022712845.1 Sulfurimonas sp.
TAAAGAGATTCATAGTGGAAAAATAAAAATTGAACAAAATGAAGAAGAGGATTCAAATAGATTCTTAATTTTTGCAATGGCAAAAGAAAAATTTGCTTTAAATATAGAGTACTTAAGAGAGATTATACTTGCTGATGTAAATTTTACAAATATAATAGGTAGTGCAAAAGAACTTCTTGGTTTAATCACTTTAAGAGAAGAACTGATTGCTATTATTGATTTACGAACTTATTATAATTTTGAAAATAATACTAGTGAGAAAAATCGTATATTGATAGCTTCGTATGGTGGAGATACTATAGGACTTTTAGTTGATGAAATAATTGATATAAAAAACTTTTTAACTAAAAATATCGAGTATAAAAAAGATGCTTTTGAAGGTAATAAGATTGCTGGAGTGATTCATGATGAAAATTCATTAATATCATTTTTTAATAAAGACCTTTTAAAAGTTATTTTTAATGATAATAGGGCACATTTAGAATCAAAAAACAAAAGTATAGTATCTTCTGATAATGATAATGATAATGATAATGATAATGAAGTTATTATATTTAAATTAGCAGGAGAAGAGTATGCTTTTGATGTTGAGTGTGTTGCTGAAATTATAGATGTTGTTAATTCTATAAAAGTAGCATTTAGTAAAAGTAATGTTGATGGTATCATTAATATTAGAGGGCAAATAGTTACTATTGTTTCACTATTTGATAGATTAAATATTCCTGTAATTATTAACGATGATTCAAAAATCATTGTTTGTAATATTAATGGAAGCAAAATAGGTTTTGTTGTAGATAGTATCAGTGATATTTTAGGTATTAAAAATAGTGAAATAAAAGAGCAAAAAGATGACCTTTTTACCAATATACTACATTTAGATAATGGTGATAGATTGGTTCTAAACATGGATGTTCAAAAAATTATACAAACAAGGAATAGTAATGGCAAAAAAAATACTGATTGTTGATGATTCTGCGCTTGTTAGAAAGCAACTAAGTGAAATAGTTTCAGCACTTGATTTTGAGATAGATATAGCAAAAAATGGACAAGAAGCTGTAAGTAAAGCTGTAAGTACTCAGTATGATGTTATAACAATGGATATTAACATGCCTATAATGGATGGAATAGAAGCTGTTAAGCAGATAATGGAAAAAAAACCAACAGCAATATTGATGATAAGTTCATTAACAACTGCAGATGCAGATATTACAATGGATGCATTGGACTTGGGAGCAATCGACTATATACCAAAACCAGGAACAATGAATGTTGGTAAAAATGAGAATAGACATGAAATATTACAAAAGATTAGATCTTTAAGTCTTATACCAAAAAGAAGACTCAAAAGTAGAAGTATAAGTAGAGTACAAAGAGAAAAACCTCAGAAACAAAGAAGCCAAAAGCCACAAGCAAGTATGGGTAGTGAAAAAATTGAAAAAATAATTTTAATTGGTTCATCTACAGGAGGACCAAGTTTAATAGAGCAGATATGTGCTTCACTTCCTGTTAATTATAAATATCCTGTTTGTATAGTGCAACATATGCCAGAACAATTTACGCAATCTTTTGCATCAAGACTTGATAGAACTAGTAAATTAAATGTATATGAAACATCAAAAAATATGGAAGTTTTACCTGGAAATATATATATAGCAAAAGGTGGTACACACCTGAATTTTACTAAAAAGATTTCTGGCAAAGTGATAATTAGAGAAAATAATGATAAAGGTGATGCATATTTTCAACCAAGTGTTAATGAGATGATGTTAAGTGCTGCTAAAGTTTTTGATGCTTCTGATGTAGTAGCAGTTTTGTTAACTGGTATTGGTGATGATGGAGCTAAAGGCATGGTTGAGCTTAAAAAAGCTGGTGCTTATACTTTAGGTGAAAGTGAAAAAAGTGCTACAGTATATGGAATGCCTAAAGTTGCATTTGATATGGGTGGTGTATCGGAGCAGCTTGATTTTATGCAAATTTTAAAAAAAGTTACTACATTAAAATAGAAGGAGAATCGTATGGCTTTAATTAAAAAACATGTTAAACAAGAAGTAGAGGAATTACCAAAATTTTCAACTCTTGAAGAAGCTATTAACTATTTTGAAACTAACGATAATATAGAATATAAAGATTACGCTATAGAAGAGATAGCGAAGTTTGATTTAGTAGGAAAATACTTGATTTCTTTGATTCAAAATGATACTACAGATAAAAAGATATCGACTAAAATTGCATCAGTAATATCGTTAATGGAACCAAATGATAAGTTGATTGAATCTATTATGGAGTTATTAAAATTAGAAAATGCTTATGTTAGAAACTTAGGTATATCTATTTTAAGAGGTTATGGAAGTGCAATAAAATATTACATAGTAAAATTTTTAATTGGTGATGATAGAGATTTGAGAATTTTTGCTATCAATGTTTTAGGAGATGTTAATTTTGCTGAATCAAGGGATATGTTAGTTGAACTTTTAGAAAATGAAGAAGATATCAATGTTGCGATGACAGCAGTTGACTATATGGGAGAAATTGGAGAGTTAAGTGACGTAGAGTTATTAGAATCTTTAAAAAATAGATTTAATAAAAGTGTTTATGTTAATTTTGCAGTTGATAGTGCAATTAAGATGATTAAAGGATAAGCGGTGTCTAGTTTTTTATCAAATGAAAATTTTTTAAAAATGGGTGAATTTATTTATAGAAAGAGTGGAATATATCTTGAAAAAGAAAAGCACTTTGATAAACTTTTAAAATATGTAGAAACTCGCTCAAAACAATTAGAAGTTAATAATTTTAGAAAATATTTTTTTAAACTTCGTTTTGAAGATAAAAATGGTGAAGAATTCCAAGAGCTAATGAATGCAGTTACTGTAAATGAAACTTATTTTTTTAGAGAGAAAGATCAATTTGAAGTTATAGCAAATAGCATACTGCCTGAGCTTCATAGGGTACTACCACCTTCTGCACCTATTAGAATTTTATCTGCCCCATGTTCTACAGGGGAAGAGCCATATTCTATAGTCTTACATATATTAGAAGAGGCAAATATTGTAGAACAAAGAGATATTGAAATTATAGGAATTGATATAGATTCAATTGTAATCCAAAAAGCAAAAAAAGCAAAATATACACAGCGTTCAGTTCATAATATACCAAATAATATTGTAAAAAAATGGTTTAAAAAAACAAAACAAAGCTATAGTTTAATAAAAGATCTTCATGGAAGTGTTGATTTTAAAGTTATAAATATATTTGATAAGGAGCATATGAGAAAACTTGGAAAATTTGATATTATATTTTCAAGAAATATGTTGATTTATTTTGATGATGCATCAAGAAAAGAGGTAGCAATGACGTTTTATAATATGTTAAATCCAGGTGGGTATGTTCTTTTAGGTCATGCTGAGTATATGAGTCGTATTGTCTCTGTTTTTAAGGCAAAAAAAATAGACAATACATTAATTTACCAAAAATAGGAGAGATAATATGCCATTAGTAATATTTGTAGATGATAGTGAAACTGCTTTAGCTTCAACAAGAATGGTAACAAGTTCTATGCCAATAGAAGTTAAACAATATACAGAAGCTCAAGTTGCTTTAGCAGAGATTGAAGCTGGAATGACACCAGATTTAATTATTACAGATCTTAATATGCCTGTAATGAATGGATTAGAATTTTTAGAAAGTTTAAGAAAAGTAAGCTCAACAAGTAGGACACCATGTTTGATGTTAACAACAGAGACAAAAGCTGAACTTAAACAAAAAGGTAAAGCTCTTGGACTTACTGGATGGATAGTAAAACCATTTAATCCAGCTCAGTTAAAACAAGCTATTACAAGAGTTTTGAGACTACCATAGTTTTGGGAGATATTATGAATATATTATCGTCAATAAATGAACTTCTTATACATATAAAAGAGGTTGAGAGAGATACCATTAAAATGTCTCAAGACTCTATGATGATGCTTGATAAGTTTATAGAAAATAATAATATAGAGTTAGATGACAATACTGCTATGTCTTTGCAGTATCAAGATATTATTGCACAACAGTTAACTGCTACTATAGAAGCTATTGATAGTGTTCAAAATAGTTTAAATATTTTTGAGAATTCATATAAAGTTGATAATAAAATATCTACTGGTTCATATGTAGAGTTTAATGAAAAATTATCAGAAATACTTGAGATAGCTAAAGATAAGCGAGATGCATTTTCTGGTAAGCTTGGATCTCATGATCAAAAAGAAATAGAATTTTTTTAGGAGATACTATGTTAAAAGTAATGGTTGTAGATGATTCAAAAACAATAAGAAATTATCATGGTGCTATATTAAATGCTATGAATATAGAAGTTGTTGAAGCAGAAAATGGTATGGAAGCATTAGAAAAAAGTTTAGATACTGAAATTGATTTATATCTTGTTGATGTGAACATGCCAATTATGGATGGATATACATTTATTGTAGATTTGAGAAAACAAAATGGTCATAAGCTTGTGCCAGTAATTATGGTAACAACACAAGAAAAAGATGATGATAAAATTGCTGCCTATAAGGTTGGTGCTAATCTTTTTGAGACTAAACCAATTAAGCCAGATTTACTTCAAGCATATATGAATATTTTATTAAAAAGTTAAGGGAGATAGTATGGATCCATTATTAGAACAGTTTTTAAGTGAAGCGAGAGAAAATTTAGCTTTTATTGATCAAAATATTGAAGGTATTAATGGTGATGATCCAGAGTTACTTAATTCCGTATTTCGTGCAGCTCATACTTTAAAGGGTGGAAGTGGAATTGTTGGTTTTGACAGCGTAAAGGATATTACTCATTATGCTGAAGATCTTTTAGATATGTTAAGATCTAAAGAATTGAAATTTGCTGATGGAATGATAGATGCACTTTACAATGCTTTTGATGAAGTTTTAAATTTAATAGAAGCAGCAGAAGAGAGTGAAGGTATTGTAGAATCTGATGAGATTATAGTTAATAATATTATAGAAGATTTAAATAATCAAATGGGCAAAACAATAGAAAGTGAAGATCAATGGAAAATACCATTTACACTTACAGAAGATAAACTACATGTCATCAATTTACCTCTTAATATGTTAAAAGGGATAGATACTAAAAAAGTAGTGTTTAATAATGCAGAGTTAAATGAAGAATATACAAAAAATGAAAATTTATATGCAGTAGTATTTGATATTGATGAATCATGCATGGTTTATGGTAATGACCCAGTATATGCATTATCTCTTTTACAAGACAAGGTTTTAGGTGTTTATTCATGTATAAGTGATGAAAGTTCTAAAGCTATTTTAAGTGGTGAAGAAGATGAAGAGGGAATGTTATTAAAAACACAGATAGTAGCGTATATATATGCTAATTATGAAGATATACTAGATTCACTATTTAACTTTATTGATGAACTCCAATTTTTACCTTTAGATATATCATCATTACTTCAAATAAATATTGGAGATGCTAATCATAAATTAGACTCTCTTAAAGAATTAAAATCTGTTATACAGAATTCAGATTTAAATTTAATAATAGCAGAAGCTCAAAAAGCTATGTCTCTTGTTGGTGAAGATACTCTTCAATATGCACAATTACAAAGATTTTTAAATATTTCTGGTTTAATAAATGAAGAGGATGTTGATAAGTTAAATGATTTCTTTTCAAATATTTATAAAGGTGAAGTTTATATAGGAGATGAGCATAATAACACTAAAATAAAAGAAGTAAATTCTGACAGTTCAGAAATATCTAAAGAGATTGCTGTTGAAGATAGTAAAAATATAGAGTTAGCTGTAAAAAATATTTTAGAACAACAGCATAAAGCATTAGAATATGTAAATAATGATGATGATTTACAAAGAATTATTTATATGATAGAAAAAATTAGAAAACACATTCCATCGATGCCTGATACTTTATTGACAAAAAGTGAGATCCAGTCTTTTTTAGATAAAGAATTAAATATAGATGAGTTGATTTCTACCAAAACGAAACAGATTGCAGAAGTTGAAATAACTAAAACTGTAGATGAGCCTACAATGAAACAAGAAAATAAAGAATTAAAACAAGAGGTAGTTGGTAAATATGTAGAGATAAAAGATGATTCTAGGAAAGCTGTAGTTGGAAAAACTGTTAAGATAGAGCAAGAGTCAATTGATAGTTTAATGAATGTAGTCGGTGAATTACTGGTTGCAAAAAATTCTTTGCCATATTTAGCTGATAATGTAATTAGTATGACACATGATGTTATAAAGAGAGAGATTATGGAGAAATATATTTTTATAAATCGTCTTTCAGAGCAGCTTCAAGATTTAATTATGGGTATGAGAATGTTACCAATCTCTTATGTTTTTGATAGATATCCTAAACTTGTTCGAGATATATCTAAAAAGCTTGAAAAAAAAGTAAAACTTACCATGGTGGGTGGTGAAACTAAACTTGATAAAAATATGATTGAGATGTTAGCTGATCCAATGATTCATATTATGAGAAATTCTCTTGATCATGGTATAGAGATACCAGAAGTTAGAGAGAAAAAAGGTAAAAGTACAAATGGAAATATTAATTTAAAAGCATATGCACAATCTGATAAAATTATTATAGAAATTGTAGATGATGGTGCTGGTATAAATACAGAAAGAGTTGTAAATAAAGTTCTTGAAAAAGGTTTGATGACTCATGAACAAATTGATGCACTAAATGAAAATGAACTTGCAGAACTTGTTTTACTACCTGGTTTATCTACCGTTGATGAAATAACAGAATTTAGTGGTCGTGGTGTAGGTATGGATGTTGTAAGAAAATCTATAGAAAACTTTGGTGGTTCTATCAAAATTAAAACGCAAGCAAATAAAGGCACAACAATTTCTCTTTCCATCCCAATGTCACTAGCTGTTACCTCACTTCTTCATATTCAAATGAATGATATTCATTATGGCATACCTATGGACAGTGTATCTGAGACTGTAAAACTACAAAGAGAAGAGATAGAGTATCTTCATAACGAGCCATTTGTTTATATTAGAGGTGAAGTTATCCCTCTTTTATTTATAAAATCAATGCTTAATGAAGAGGTTAAGACGGAAGAACCATTATCCATAGTTGTTCTCAATATAAAAGATAATATGCTTGCAGTTGTTGTAAATAAATTTTTAGGTCAATTAGATGTTGTACAAAAACCTCTTGTTGGGATAATGGAAGGTCATCCACTCTTTAGTGGAACAGCACTGCTTGGAAATGGGCAAATAATTATGGCTATTGATCCTATAGGACTTTTAGGAATTTCGCAAAAATTAAAAGAAGATATTGCAGTTGCATAATATAAGCTGGAGGAGTTTTTAGTATGATTGATTTAATAGTTTTTAGTGTTTGTGAAAATAGATACGCGATAAATATTGATAATGTACAGCGGATAATTCAAGCAGCAGAATTAACATCAATTCCCAATACTAGTGAGTTGATTGATGGGATGATGCCTTATGAAAATAGTGTAATTAAAGTTTTAAATTTTCGAAAACTTATAGGTCTGCCTCCTCATGAAGATGAATTAAAGAATATTGAGGACTCTAGTTTAAAATACATTTTTTATGAAAGTGAAAATGAAAATTTTGCAATTAAAGTTGATTTTATAGATGATATAGCACATGTTCAAGAGGTAGATATTATGAATAGTGATGAAGATTGTAATTTAAATGAATTTTTGGAGCTCTCAGGTATACTGGATATAGATGGGACACTTATAAATATAATCAAAACAATTAAATTACCACAAAAGGAGATATAATGGCAATAGTATATGATAATAAATCAGCAATGTTTTCATCAGTTATCTATGAAGATAGTTTAATAGATTTGAGAAATTTTTTACTAAGTAATGCTGGTGAAGATATAAAATTTGATTTTACAGAATGTGATGATATCCATTTAGCTATACTACAGTTGATAATGTCATATAAAAAAAATTATAGTTGTTCGTATGAGTTTAAAGATGAAAATAAACTTTTTATAAAAGTTTTAAAAGGATTTGATAGTAGTGAAAACCATTGTAATTAGCAATCGTAAAGGTGGTTCAGCAAAAACTACAACAGCAGTAAATGTTGCAAGTGGTTTAGCAAAAATAGGATCTGTATTACTTCTTGATTTTGATACTCAAGGACATGCTAGTATAGGTGTTGGATGTGAACCAAGTGAAGAGCTTGGAGTTCATTCAATATTTACAGGACATACATTGAGTGAAACATTTATACCAACTATACATAAGAATTTGACTATATCTCCAGCATTAGCTTTTTTTGATGTATATGAATATTCTGATTTGCGAGGTGCCCTAAAGAATCGTTTTAAAAAAGAGTCTATTGCAGATTTTTTTGATTATTGTGTTATTGATACTCCACCAACATTTGATGCACTACTTAAAAATTCTTTAGAAGTAGCAGATAGTGTACTTATACCATTTGTTCCACATCATTTAGGTGTAGTTGCAGTTGGACAGATGATGAGAGCAGTTTATCAAAATGCTTTGCATTTAGAGAGAGAAATTGCTGATGTATCTATATTACCAGTGATGTATAATCCTCATATAAGTGAGCATAGAAACTCTTTGGCAAAAGTAAAAACATCTTTTGGAGAGGATAAAGTATTATCTCCAATTGGTGTAGATATTAAACTAGCAAAACAATTTGAATCAGGTTCTCCAATTATATTAGATGAAAAACGATCTAAGGGTATGAGAGACTATAGAGTATGCATAGAAGAATTATTGCAAAAAATTTAATAAACTTAATTTAAAGAGGTATATTATGAATATATTAATTGTTGATGATAATGCAAGTAATAGAGTTGTATTAAAACTATTTTTAGAAGATTTTGAAAGTGAAAATCAAATTAAATTTAATATAAAAGAGGCTACTAATGGTCTTGAAGCAGTAGAACTTTGTGAACATGAAAAATTCAATATAGTTTTCATGGATATAATGATGCCAAAAATGGATGGTATTGAAGCTACAAAATTAATTAGAGAACATGATAAAAATATAATGATTATTGCTATTTCTGCAGTTGATGATCATATTAGACAAAAAGAGATTTTGAGTAATGGAGCGGAGGATTATATATCTAAACCAGTAAGCTCAGATATATTTATAAGTAGAATTTTAAATTATATCTCACTTATAGAATCTAGACAAAGAAAAGAAAATTCTGAAAGTGTAAGATTAGTTAAAGTTAATCTTTTTAGCAATAAAGTTTATAGTAGACAAATAGTTTTTATTATAGATTCAGAAGATTCTTTATCAGAATTTTGGGAGTATTTTCTTCTAAATAATGGAGTAAAATATGATAATTTAAGTGATATAGTTCGTATAATTTATTCTGTTGTAGAAATCCAATTAAGTATGTCAATAAAGCCAAAAATATATATAGAAGAATCTGATAGCTTTCAATATTTTACTCTTGGAAAGATAGATAAAGTACCATCAAAAATATTGAATCTTATACTAAACAAAAACCCTAGTAAGAGTGAATATAGAATAAAAAAAGAAAAAATCTCATTTAAACTAGCTAAAGTTTATTTTGTTGATAAAAATGAAGATACAATAAACTTAAATGAAGAATCTCAAACTCAAGAAATTGATATAAAATCAAAAGAGTTAAAAGTATTTAATTATTTAGATGAAGGTGATTTAATAGATTTAGAGGAGTATACAAATAAATTAAATTCATTAATGTTAATGGTTGGAAGTGGAGAGGTTACAGAAGAAGAGATTGTAGAAATTTATTCACATTTAGAAAAGATAGGCTCAGTTCTAAATACATATAGTGAAGTTTTTGCCATATCAGAGGCACTTATTAATTTATCTCAAGATTTGTCAACGCACATAAATGAATTTATGGAATATTCAGATGCATTAGGTCCAATGTGTGCAGCATTTAGTAATGATTTGTCGGCGTGGATTAATATGTCTTTTTACACTGGTGCACCATCTATAGACTTTATGAATGATACTATATCAGTAAACTGTGATACTATATCTGGAATGTTGAAAATGGATGAACAAGATGATGATAATGATGCTGGAGATATAGATGATATTTTTGATTTTTAGGAGTTTAAAATGTATAAAGTAAAAGTAGAAAATACATGTAGTTGCTTTTTAAAAAGTGGGATGGCAGATGTTCAAGAGTTTGATAAAAAAGAAGAAGCTAAAGAAGAAGCTGAAAATATGATAGGTAAGATGAGATCAAATTTTTGTAAAAAACATGAGTTTGCACTAAATGAGCAGTTTGGTGATTATACTATTTTTATAAAACCAAGAACATAAGTGAGAAATTTTTCTAAAGAAAGATTTCTACAGCTCTAGCTAAATCCTCTTTCGTATCAATTCCAAAACCAGTACTTGCAACTTTTACCATTGTTATCTTTTTTTGATGATATATAGCACGAAGTTGCTCTAGTTTTTCAATATCTTCTATAGGTGCATCATTTAGATTACAAAACTCTTTTAAACTTTTTTTAGAAAATCCATAAATACCAATATGACCAAAATATTTAGCACCACCACCTTGATTGTAAGGGATGCAAGAGCGTGAAAAATATATGGCATTATCATCACTATCTAAGACAACTTTAACGAGGTTTGGATCTTTTGCTGACTCAGCATTTATAGCATTGTAACAACTTCCCATAATGAACGGTTCATTTGATTGTTGAAGTTTTTTTAGTCTTGATATAAGTGACTCTACAACTTCAGGTTCAATAAATGGTTCATCTGCTTGAACATTTATAATTAGCTCATTATCATCTACATTTAGAATGTTTGCACATTCATTTATACGATCAGTTCCACTTTTATGAGTTGTTGAAGTAAGCATCGCTTCAACTTCATACTCTTTGCATATAGAAATTATCTGTTCATCATCTGCAGCAACTACAACTCTATCTAAGTGAGCAACTCTTTTAGCAGTTCTTACAACCATCGGTATACCACCAATATCTGCTAATACTTTTTGTGGAAATCTTGTCGAAGCTAATCGTGCAGGGATAATAATCATCTTATTTAAAGCCTTTGTTGATATAATAGAAGTCTAATAATAAAATTATATCTAAAAGGTGTTTATGCTTCTTTATCAGCCAGAATCAGGATATTGTTATAACAGTGATTCTATCTTTTTATATGATTTTATCTCATCATTTAAACCTCATGGAAAAGTTTTAGATGTTGGAGCTGGTTGTGGAGTTATTGGTCTTTTGGTTGCAAGAGATAATAAAAGAGTTGAGCTAGAAGCAGTTGAAAAACAAGATGATTTTGTAGAATATGCAACTATAAATGCAAGAGTTAACAATATACCATATACTATTTATAAGAAAGATTTTTTAGAGTTTGATGAAGATAAAAAATATGATTATATAATATCAAATCCACCTTTTTACCATGATGGTGTAACAAAAAGTCAAAATGAAATGTTATTTAATGCAAGGTATAATGTTAACTTACCATTAAAGAGTTTTTTTAAAAAAATCTCAAAAATTTTAAAACCAAAGTCTCACTTTATATTTTGTTATGATGCATCTCAATTTGGATTGATTTGTACAGAGCTTGATAATGTAAACATGAAAATTGTTGATGTAGAATTTATACATCCAAAAAAAGATAGAGTTGCTTCTTTGGTTATGATACATGCTAGAAATAACTCAAGATCACTTATGAGAGTATTACCACCATTTATTAGTTTTGATGGGAAAGAATTTTCACAAAAAGCTAAAAATATTTATGAAAAAGCAAGAACACAAAGTATAAAATGTCAACTATAATTAAAAAAAATGGCTTTGGATATAAATTTGATGTAAATACCTGTTTTACGTGTCAAGGTCGATGTTGCACAGGTGAAAGTGGTTATATATATGTTACAAAAGTTGAAATTGAAAATATTTCTAAGTTATTAAGGCTTGATATTAAAGATTTTATGCAACAATATCTTTTTAAAAAAGGTTATAAATACTCTTTAAAAGAGAATCAATTTGGTGATAATTTTGAATGTATCTTTTATGACAGAGAGGTAAATGGTTGTAAAATATATGATGCTAGACCTTTGCAGTGTAAAACATTCCCTTTTTGGGATTATTATAAATCAAGAGTTGATGAGTTAAAAATAGAATGTCCAGGAGTTATTGATGTATAAAATTTTAAAATTGTTTATCTCTTTAGCTCTTTTAGTACTATATGTTGGTTGTGGAGCTAAACCATCAGTAGAGACAAATATCAATCAAAAAACTTTTGAAAAAGAAGATATGTATATATTGATTGCTCTTCGGTTAGAACAATTAAAAGATTATAAATCATCTGCAGATGTATTTAATGCACTCTATGAGCAAACAAAGAGAAAAGAGTACTTATATCGTTCACTAAGAAATAATTTAGCAGCAAACAACAATAAAAAAGTTGTTTTAAAAGTTAATCAAATTGCTAAAAATAATATAGATGATTTTGAATTAGTTCGTATAAAAATAGTTGCCCTTGTAAAACTTGAAAAATTAAAAGAAGCAAAAATATTAGCACTTAGGTTAGTTCAAAAAACAAAACTAATTGATGATTATTTACTTGTAAGTGAATTATATGTAAAACTCAAAGAGTTTAATACTGCTGTAAAGTACTTAGAGAGTGCTTATATAAAAGATTATAATGAGAAAATTCTAGATAAAATGGCAATTATTTTATATGTGAATTTAGAGAGACAAAGAGAAGCAATAGCACAATTAGAAACACATTCTAGAATTTATGGATGTTCCAGAATAATTTGCTCAAGACTTATAGGATTATATAGTAATGAGAATAATATAGAGGGACTTTTATCAACCTACCTTAGAATATACAAAGTAAATCCTCATAAAATAATAGCACAAAAGATAGTTCAACTTTATAGTTATAAAAAAGATTATAAAAATATGATTGATTTTTTGCAAAAAAGTAGAGTTGATGATGAATTACTTCTACAACTTTATGTTCAATTTAAAGAGTATAAAAAAGCTTCACCACTAGCGTATGAGATGTATAAAGATAGTGGGGATGTATCTCATCTCGGTCAGAGTGCTATTTTTGAATATGAGAGTACTAAAAATAAAAATAATAAGATTATGCAAAAAAGTGTAGTAAACAAGCTTACTAAAGTGGTAAACAAAAAAAAGGATGGTATTTATTTAAACTATTTAGGCTATCTTTTAATTGATCATGATATAGATGTGAGAAAAGGCTTAGCGTATGTGCAAGAAGCTTTAAAAATTGAATCAAATTCCATATATTATCTTGATTCTTTAGCATGGGGATATTATAAACTTGGTGAATGTAAAAAAGCTCAAAATGTTATAAATAGAGTAAAAAATATGGAAGGTAGTAGCAACAAAGAGGTAGTAAAACATATAGAAATGATTGATAAATGTAATAAAGAGAGTAGAGAAATAGAATGATTTTAGATGATATAATTAAAAAAACAAAAGAAGATTTAGTAGAAAGAGAAAAAAAATTTTCACTTGATTGGTTAGGTCGTTCACTTGCATTTAATGCAAGAGTTCCAAGAGATGTTATTCCATATATAAAAGCAACCCAGAAAGATCCATATAGAATAATCACAGAGGTAAAAAAAGCATCACCATCAAAAGGTGTTATTCGTGAGGATTTTGATCCAGTAGCAATTGCTCAAAGTTATGAAAGAGGAGGAGCTAGTGCTATATCTATCCTTACAGAACCTCACTTTTTTCAAGGAAACTTAGATTATTTAGGTCAAATTAGAAGATATGTGGGTATCCCACTTCTTAGAAAAGATTTTATAGTCTCAAAATATCAGATTTTAGAAGCTATGGTTCATGGTGCTGATTTTATTTTACTCATTGCAGCAGCACTGACAAAAAAAGAATTAAAAGAGCTTTTAGCATATACAAGACATCTAGGAATGGAAGCTTTAGTAGAGATTCATGATAAGCCAGACTTGATAAAATCCATATATGCTGGAAGTGATATTATAGGGATAAATCATAGAAATCTACAAACTTTTGAGATGAATATGAATCTATGTTATGACTTGATCCCACTTATTCCAAATGGTAAAATAATTGTAGCTGAGAGTGGAATATATGAGCATGGACAGCTAAAAGATTTAAGTAAAGCTGGTGTTGATGCTTTTCTTGTTGGTGAATCTTTAATGAGAACAGATGATGAAGAAGCGGCTCTTAGAAAACTAAAATTTGGTTAAAGTACTATTAGCTCAAGCTAATAGTACTTTAACACACCCATTTATTCTTTTGCCATCAGCCTTACCAGCTAGTTTTTTAGAAGCTATCCCCATAACTTTACCCATATCTTTCATAGATGTAGCACCAACTTTAGAGATTATTTCTTTTATAGTTAAACTTAATTCATCATCACTTAGTTGAGCAGGTAAGTAAGGCATATAAAAAGCTATCTCATCAAGTTCTACTTGTACTAAGTCATCGCGACTTGCTTTTTTGTACTGAGTGATAGAATCATTTCTACTTTTTACTTGTTTTTGAATAATCTTAATTACATCATCATCATTTAGTTCTTTTCTCTCATCAACTTCTATTTGCTTAAAAGCACTTGTTAAAAGTCTTAATGCATCTCTTTTTTTTGTTTCTTTTGCTTTCATAGCATTTTTTATATCTTGATTAATTGTATCTCTTAAACTCATAATGTCTTTACCTTCATATTGGAACTATTTTTGCTGGTATTATAACAAAATAAACACCTGGATTTTATGTGACTTTAATAAAAAAAGAAATTTTTATATTTATGATACCAGTTTATATTATGCTGTTTCTATCAGGGTGTACAGCAAAACTAGCAGATCCAAAAATAGATTTTAAACCTCCAGCATATGTTGAACAAATGCCATCTCGTGAAGATAAAAATGATTTTACATCAACAGGTAGTATCTTCGGTCAAGGCGATAATCCTCTTTTTTCAGATCATAAAGCTATGCATGTTAATGATATAGTAACTGTTATAATATCTGAAACTGCTCAGAGTTCAAGTACAGGTTCAAAGCAATTAAGTGAGGATGGTACATCAACATTAGGTGGAGGTACATATACTGGAAAAACTAATAATTCAGCTGTAGACTCAGTTATCTCTAAAATTAGTGGTTTTGGTAATATAGGTTTCACTGGTACTTCTGGTAGTTCATTTAAAGGACAAGGTAGTGCTACAAAAGATGCTTCTTTTACTACAACTATTTCAGCTAGAATTGTAAAAGTACTTCAAAATGGAAATTATTTTATATCTGGTAAAAGAGAAATTTTAGTAGATGATCAAAAACAAATAATACAAATCGGTGGTGTTATCCGTCCATATGATATAGATCAAAACAATAGGATAGATTCCGCTCAAATAAGTGAAGCAAAAATTCTTTATAGAACAGAGGGAGATGTTGATCGTGCAATACAACAAGGTTGGGGAACTAAAATTATTCAGGCTGTTTGGCCATTTTAGTCTACTAGTATTATTTCTATTTATAACAACACTTAATGCAAAAAGTTTTGAAGACTTTAAACGTTCTGAGTCTCAATCATTTAAAGCATATAAAGATGAAAGAGATAGTGCTTTTAACAAATATTTGTTACAACATTGGAAAATATATGATGTGCAAAATTCAATTCCATTATATGAAAAACCAAAACCAAGAGATATTATTCCAGCAAGTGCAAAAAGGTTAAAACCAGTTGGACCAGAGATTTCTATATATGTTAAAAAAATTTCTCAAGAAAAAACTCTATTTAATGAAAAAACTAAAGAAAAAAAAGATATAAGTTTTGATTTTTTTGGTTCTTATCAAGAGTTTAATATTCCAAAAGGCATAAAAAAAGCAAACTTTTATCCTCAAAATCAAAGAGGAATATCAAATTTTTTCTCTAAAGCAGCTTCCAGTGAGTATAATGGTTTAATTTCCAATATAAAAAATGTATCAAAAAAAATGGATTTAAATGATTGGGGAGTATATTTACTTATAGTTAAAATTTCAAATACACTTTTTACAAATCAAGATAATTCAAGGCTCTTGAGTTGGTTTATTTTTAATAAAATGGGTTATGCCGTTAAGGTAGGTTTAGCAAAAAAACATGTTGTATTGATGCATTATTCAAAAAAAACTATATATTCTACGCCGCATTATAAATTTAAAGATAAAAAATATTATGTTGTAGCTAATTACGCAAAAGAAAGTGTTGGAAGAGTTTTTTCTTATAATCAAGACTATCCAGGGTCAGATAAAGAGTTAGATTTATCTTTAAAAAAACTTCCTAAATTACCACTGAGTATAAATAAAAAAACATTAGAATTTAAACGTTTTGGAAATATATATAGTGTACCTTATGAATATAATAAAAATATTATTGATTTTATGGCTACATATCCGCAAGCGGACTATGAAACATTT
This sequence comes from Sulfurimonas sp., assembly GCA_022712845.1. Next base: position 16,459 of record JAFLJV010000234.1, read on the forward strand.
TTTAATGCTCCACTTGATTATATAACATATAAAAGTATTGCTATATCATTAAAAAAACATATTGATGGTAAAAAAGCAAGTGATGCTCTTAATTTTATACTAAATTTTGTACAAAAAGCTTTTAAATATGAACGTGATGATAAACAATTTGGAAGAGAAAAAGTGATGTTTGCACAAGAAACACTATTTTTTGATAAATCTGATTGTGAAGATAGAGCAGTTCTTTTTTCTTATTTAGTAAAAGAGTTGTTTAGCATAGGGGTCATAGGAGTTAAGTACAAAAATCATATGGCAACAGCTTTAAATATTCCAATCAAAGGTGATACAGTAAGAGCAGGTTCAAAAAAATTTGTTTTAGCAGATCCAACATATATAGATGCAACTATAGGTATGAGTATGTTAGAGTATAAAAACATACAACCACAAAGTTATGTAATTGTAAAAAAATATTAAAACTTAAGATAATACAAATTTATTTTTCCCTAGTTCTTTAGCTTTATACATTGCCTTATCAGCACTTACTATTATATCTTGGATATTTTTTTTATCATCTGGGAAGATTGATATGCCTATACTTAGTGTTATATTTATTTTATTGTCTTCAAGTAAAAATTCTTTAGATATAGTTTTTAGAAATTTATCACATATATTTCTAACTTCTTTTTTAGCTATATCTATATTTTGATTGAGATTTGTAAGTACAATTGCAAATTCATCACCACTTAATCTAGCTAATACATCTTCTTTTCTTATTGTATTACGCAATCGTTGAGCTACTTCTATTATTAACATATCACCAATGCTATGCCCATAATTATCATTAATAGATTTAAAATTATCTAAATCAATGAAAAGAAAAGCGTGTATAAAACCATTTTCTTTGGCTTTGAAAAAAAATTCATTTAGTTTTTGTTTTAATGATTTTTTATTTAAAGTATCGGTTAAATAATCATGATTTGCTTGGTACTCTGCTATTTTTTGAGCATTTTTTATATCACTTATATCTAAGAAGTGTGCTATATAGTGAGTTGTTTCATTATCTTCATTTTTAATTGCTGTAATTGATAGTCTTTCTGTGTATATCTTACCATTTTTCTTTTTGTTATATATCTCTCCGTCCCATTTACCAGCATCAATAATAGTATTCCACATATTTTTAAAAAACTCTTCATCATGTTTTTTAGAGTTAAGAATGTTCATTTGTTTTCCAATAACCTCTTCTTTAGAGTAACCAGTAATTTCACTAAATGAACTATTGATTTTAAGTATAGTTGCGTGTATATCTGTAATAGCCATAGCCTCATGAGCATTAAAAGCGTAAGATGCTATTCTAAGTTTATCTATGCTTCGTTCATTTTCTATTAATGCTGTTCTTGATATAAAAAATAAAATAATAAGTGATATAAATGAGATTAACCATAAAGATGATGTTATATATAATGAATTTTGTGCCTGTGAACCTTTTTTTTGTACATTAAGAATATAGTTTGAAAAAATTTCTTTTGATATTTTGTTTAACATCTCTATATATTTTGAGCTATGATTAAAACACTCAGAAGCATTAGTATGATTTAGTGAGCCATAAATCAATCCATCTCTACAGATTTCTACAGTATTTAAAATATCTTTTGAAAAATTTAATGAGTAAATATTTACTGAATTTTTTGAAGAAAATTTTAAAAATTCATAGATTTTATTTTCTTGTTCTATTTTAAATTGCTCGATATTATGTTTTGTATTTATTAAAGTATTGCTAATAAGATTATTATAAATATATGCACGTTCTAAACCAGCTTGTTCTTTAAGTAGTTCTAGTTTTATGATAGAAATTGTATCAATTGTAGATTCATTATGAACTGAATAAAAGAATTTCATCAATAAAATCAGTTTTGAATTTATACTCGTATAGTAATTTATTATACCACTATAGTCTATATTAGACTCTTCTACCGTTTTTCTAATTTTAGTTATTTTAGCAAACTCTTTGTTGATATCTTCAATAATGGAGTGTGTGTTTTTATTAAAAATTTCTGTTGGGTATTGCTGTATTTCATATGTATATTTTTTATATGCTTGATCACTTTTTATATATTGTTTTGTAAGTTGTTTATTGTATTTTACTTTATTATCAGCGACTATGTAACCAGCTTCTAAACCTCTTTCTAGTTGAATATTATAAACTAAATCACTTATAGAGCTAATCACATATGAAGAGCTTTTAATTATGTTTGATATATATAATTTTTTGTATTCATTTAAAATAGAATTAATAGAGAAATATAGTAGTGTTAATATAGGTATAGTAAAAATTAATAAAATTTTCACTTTAAGTGATTTACTTTGCATATTAATATTTTAGTATAAAAATATTATAAACTATTTAAAACAGCTAAATAATTAAGTAAAATACCTAATTTTAGTAATTATATGCTACTTTATAAGTTGGATCATCTTCTTCGTATGAGCAGTGCGGTCCAGCTTTTTTAAGTATAGCTTTACAATCTGCTGAAAGATGGCGAAGAAGAAGATTTTTGCCACTATCTTCATATTTTTTAGTAATCATATCAATAGCTTCAACTCCTGATGAGTCCATAACTCTTGCATTTTTAAAATCAATCACAACTTTAGGTGGGTCATTTGGTATATCAAAATTATCTCCAAATGTAGTTGCACTTCCAAAAAATAGAGGACCATCAAGCTCATAAACTTTAGTTCCATCTGCTTCAGAGTGAATTTTAGCCGTTATCCTTGCATGTTTCCAAGCAAAAGCAAGAGCAGATATGATAACACCAGCAATCACTGCGATAGCTAAATCTTCAACAACTGTTATAACAGTAACTGTAACCATTACAAATGCATCAGTACGAGGCATCTTGTTAAGTCTTGAAAAACTAGACCATTCAAATGTACCTATACTAACCATAAACATAATCCCTATCAGAACAGCTACAGGTATAGCATTTAAAACTCCACTCATAGATACAACTAAGATGATAAGTCCAACTGCTGCAACAAAAGATGAAAGTCTACCAATACCACCAGAAGTATAGTTAATGATACTTTGACCAATCATCGCACAACCAGCCATACCACCAAAAAATCCACAAGTGATGTTTCCAGTTCCTTGAGCTATACACTCTTTGTTTGCAGAACCACGAGTGTTACTAAGCTCATCTAAAACAGATAGTGTAAGAAGAGACTCGATGATACCAACCATTGCTACAATAACAGCAAATGGAAGAACTAAAATAATAGCATCAAGACTAAATAGATAATCACTTACAACAAATGTAGGAAGTTGACCAGCAAACTGACTCATATCAGATAAACCACTTAAAAGTAGTGTATCCGCTCCACTAAAATATACACCAACAGTCACGGCAATAATTGCTATAAGACCTGCGGGAACAGCTTTAGTAAACTTAGGAAGTATATACATAATAGCCATAGTTACAAGAACTAAAACATACATCATGTAGTTTTGCCCCTCAAAGAACTTAAATTGAGCAGTAGCAATAACTATAGCCAAACCATTTACAAAACCATGAATTGCAGGAGTTGGAACAAGACGGATAAATTTACCAAGTTTTAAAGCACCAATAGCTACTTGAATAATTCCAGCAATAACAGTAGCAAGAAGAATATAATGAAGCACTCCCATAGCAAGAGCTTCACCAACTATACCTTGTGCTGATAACATATCATTTACTTGAAGTGAAAGCCCAACTAAAACAATAGCAACTGCTCCAGTAGCACCAGATATCATCCCTGGTTTACCACCTATAAGAGCTGTAATTAAACCTAAAATAAAAGCAGTATAAAGCCCAACTATAGGACTAACACCAGCTATGAAACTAAATGCAATAGCTTCAGGAACTAAGGCAACAGCAACAACTAAACCAGATAAAATATCATTTTTGATATTTGCCGATGAGTATTTCTTTAAATCAAACAATGGTTATATGCCTTAAAAGTATAGGATTTTTCAATTTTGAAATTGTATCTAAAATGTGATGAATCTTTGCTTTTTTTAAATATTTTATGTGATAAAAGTGGGGATGTGTTTAGATATTTATCCTTAGGTTTAAGTACTACTTATAAATATCACCACGAGTATCAACTTTTAAAACTTTTATCTCTTCTTCGTTTATATGAAACAAAATTCTATACTTTGATATTCTTAGTCTATAAATTGGAGGTATATTGTTTCCAGTTATTTTTTTAATATCTCCATCTGGGATATTGTTAATAGCTTCAAAAATTTTGATTTGCAGTTTCTTTTGGTAAGTTGCAAACTTTTTTTCAAATGTTTTTGAATATGATATTTTCATAAGTTAAATTTTTTAGCAAACTCATCTTGAGATGAAAAACTATCATCTTTTAAAATTGATAAAATTTCTTTTTCATCTTCAGCCTCTAAAAGAAGTTTAACCTGAGCCTTTTTCTCTTTACTTTTGTTAAGGTACTCACTTAAACTTTCACGAATCATTTGTGATATAGATTTGTTTTCTAAAAAACTAAATGCTCTAGCTTGTTCATAAAGTGCTTCATCAATAGTTAAATTAAGTCTATGCATTAATACTCCTTTACATAGTGATGTATTAATGTATTATAGCATAAGTTGTACTTTATATAAAAAGTGGAGATTCAATTACTGTGATATATATGTTAAAGCAACAACATATTATATGCTTATTAACTCATTAACTGATGATTTTTTTTTAGTTCGTATTCCATTTTTGAGCTCCAACCGTCAGGTAGAGCTATTTCAATCACTTTATGAATAATCTCTGGCTCATCCATATCTTTATACTTTCCAGATGTTGCTTTTACAACAACATCATTTAATGAATCGGGTATTTCTGATATTTTCAATGCTTGAGAGCCAATACAGTCTTTTAATAAATTGACCATATCAACACATTCATCAGATACATGAACAAAATAGATACTTTCTTCAAAGATAATTACTTATTCAATATAATCAGAAATCAAAATACAGATATGATGAATCTCGTCAATATTACCTTTCTCACCTACTTCACCAAAACTTAAATTTAAACGTTGCAATAACCCTTCAAAAGGGGGCATTAATTTTTGCATTTCTGCAAATTTAAGACTGATCCAGTCTAAAAATTGATCTTGTTCAATATGAATTAATAGTTTGGTATATAAATTATGCCTTAGATTTTCAAGTTTTCTAAATTTAGGTTTATTTAGATGTAGTAATAATTCAGATGCAAGCCTCCATTCCCACCCTGTCGGTTCGTCAATAACGATTCGTTTAATAATGGGAGGGTAAGAATTAAAAGCCTCAACCTTTGTCTGATTATCTTCAAGAATAATTTTATCAGATATATTTCCTAATTCAGCTAATATAAACTCTTCGTGTAGATTTCTCCACGAAAATAATAAATTGGCAGTATATCTCTTATCATCTGAGTCAATGATTTTATGGCAGTTTCTACATAACCATATAGCATTTGTAATTTCAGCTCGTGCTACATCACTCATAGTACTTACATGTCTTTTGGAACTTGATTTTGCTCCATATATATGTGCAGCTTCACCTATAGCGTAGATTTATTAATATTATCATTAGGACCAACCGTAGCTATCCTACAATCAGGATTTGAACATTTAAATGCAGCTCTTTTAGCTAACGTATCAATAGTAGCTTTACTAAAATCTGGTCTCATAATCTGAATCTAAACTTCCTTTTGTTCATATAACTATTTTTACTAAAAGCATTATAATTTTTGAAAGCTTATAAAAAACTTTTAGAAAAAGGTATAGAGTTATTTTTATACTTTTTTAGATAATTTTGTAAAAATTCATTATTTTGACAATAGATATGTAATATGATATACTTTGTATATACATTGATACAAAAGGCTAAATAATGACAGCAACAATTTCATCATGGGGAAACTCACAAGGTTTAAGACTTCCTAAAAATATTATGCAAGAACTTCACTTACATGTAGGAGATAAGTTAAATATATTTATGAAAAATCAAAAAATTATACTAGAGCCAGTTGTATCAAAAAGAGAAATAATTGATATAAATGATTTAGTTAAAGATATGCCAGTAAATTATATAGCAAGTGAAGAGTTTACAGATAGCACAGGAAAAGAGGAGTGGTAGATTATATTCCTGAGCAAGGTGACATAGTTACTTTAAATTTTGACCTACAAAGTGGGCATGAGCAAAAAGGTAGAAGACCTGCTCTGATACTTAGCAATAAAACTTTTAACAAACACTTAGGTTTAGCTTTTGCTTGCCCTATCACAAATACAAAATGGGGTATAGCTTTTCATGTTAAAGTAAATAGTGAAAATATAACTGGTTTTGTAATGAGTGAACAGATGAAGTCTATTGACTATACTTCTAGAAAAATTAAATTTATAAAAAAAGCTGATGAGGCAACTTTAAATAGAATTTTAAGTATCGTTGATAGTATTTTAAAGTAAAACTTAAGGGTTAAAACCTAACCCTTAAGCGAATTCAATTGCTCAAGTACCTTTTCTTGTTTAGAAGTTGCATCACTTAAAAGTGTACGATTTTTTTCTAATACATCTTCGGGTGCGTTTGCTACAAATCTTTCATTGTTTAGCATACCATTTAATTTATCTATCTCTTTTTGTAACTTCTCACCTTGTTTAGTAAGTTTGTTGATGATTGAAGTTAAGTCTATAGAGTCTGTTGGTATGAAAGTTTCACAAGAGTCTGCTATGTCACTTACAGAGTTTTCTATTTTTGTCTCTGTAAACTCAACCACTTCAACTTTTGCAAGTTTAATGATAAACGGAAGCATCATCTCTTTGTCTTTTTCACTTATGCCATCTATTTTAACAAATGCTTTTTCGATTTTTTGGTTTGCTAAATCAACAAGAACCTTTGCTCTTCTTATAGATACGATAGCATCTATAATTACCTCAAACTTCTTCTCTTCTTTGCGTTGTTTAGTTTTAAAAGGGTAACTCTTAATCATAATAGACTCAGAATCTTCAAGTGAGGTTCCTGAGAGTTCATGGTATAGATACTCAGTGATGAATGGCATAAAAGGGTGAAGAAGTTTCATAGCCTCTTTAAATACAGCTCCAAGTTCAACTATTGAGTCTTTATCAGCTTTGCTAAGTTCAATTCCCCAACCACAAAATTCATTCCAGATAAATCTGTAAATTACTAATGCAGCATCATTGAATTTGTACTCATCTAAGTATGAACGAACCTCTTTTGTCGCAAGGTTCAAACGACTTAACATGTAGCGACCTAAATCAGTCTCAACACAAAAACCTGCTAAATCAGGGAAAATATCTACATTCATCTGTAGGTATTTAGAAGCGTTATAAAGTTTGTTTGTAAAGTTACGGTTTTGCTCTAGTTTTTCTGTACTCATACGAATGTCACGACCTTGAGCAGCAGATACTGCAAGTGTAAAACGAAGAATATCAGCAGAGTATTTATTTACCATATCAAGAGGGTCGATCACATTACCCTTAGACTTACTCATCTTATCGCCATTCTCATCACGAACAAGAGCGTGAAGGTAGATATGGTTAAATGGAAGTTGACCGTTAAAGTTTTCACCCATCATCATCATTCTAGCTACCCAAAAGAAAAGGATATCAAAACCAGTGATTAGAAGTGTATTTGGATAAAAATCTTTCATATCTTGTGAAGTGAAAAGTTTATCCATCTCAGTATCACCTTGACCCCAACCTAAAGTTGAAAATGGCCATAAAGCAGAACTAAACCAAGTATCTAGTACATCAGGATCTTGAGTTAGATTTTTTGATGCACATTTAGGACAACTCTCTGGTTCTTCTTTTTGTGATGCAAACTCATGATCACAATCATCACAGTAAAACACTGGAATTTGATGTCCCCACCAAAGTTGACGAGAGATACACCAATCACGAAGTTCACCCATCCAAGAGTTATAAGAGTTTATCCAATGAGGTGGGAAAAATTTAGCTTCACCAGCATTTGTTTTCTGGATAGATTTTTGTGCTACTTCTTTGCGTAAAAACCATTGTTTAGATATGTAAGGCTCAACTACACTTTTACATCTATAACAGTGTCCAACTTGGTGTTTGTGATCTTCTATCTTAACTATAAAACCCTCTTCATCAAGTCTCTTAACAATTACCTCACGAGCTTTTAGTCTATCAAGACCTTTAAACTCTTCAGCATAATCATTTAAAATCCCTTTTTCATCAAATACTGTAATGAACTCTAAATCATGACGCTTTCCAACTTCATAATCGTTTTGGTCATGTGCAGGAGTTACTTTAACAACACCAGTTCCAAACTCCATATCAACATGAGTATCTGCAATAATCGCAACCTCACGATTTAGAAGTGGAAGTTTGATCTTTTTACCTATTAAATCTTTATAACGCTCATCATCAGGATGAACCATAACCGCTGTATCTCCAAAATAAGTTTCAGGACGAGTAGTAGCTACTTCAACAAAGCCGCTTCCATCAGCAAATGGGTATTTGATATGGTAAAATTTACCATTAGTATCTTCATGTTCAACTTCTATATCACTTAATGCACCATCGTGTGTACACCAGTTAACCATGTAGTTTCCACGGATAATAAGACCATCATTATATAGATGAACAAAAGCTTCTTTTACAGATTTTTGAAGACCACTATCCATAGTAAAACGCTCACGCTCCCAAGCAGGAGTTACTCCCATCTTACGAAGTTGTTCTGTCATAATTCCAGCAGATTCAGCTTTCCATGCCCAAGCACGCTCTAAAAACTTCTCACGACCAAGTTCCTCTTTAGTAGTTCCCTCAGCAAGAAGTTGTTTCTCAACAACATTTTGAGTAGCGATTCCAGCGTGATCTGTCCCTGGTTGCCAAAGAGTTTTATAACCATCCATCCTTTTATAACGAGTGATGATATCTTGAAGTGTAAATGTTAGTGCATGACCAATGTGCAGACGACCTGTAACATTTGGTGGTGGCATCATTATAGAGAAGTTTTTTCCCTCTTTTTGAATCGCTTTATTTCCATCAATCTCAAAGTATTTTCTATCTTCACATATTTTGTAAAATTTATTTTCTATATTTTGTGGTTCGTAGCTGTTTGCTGACATCTATTTTAGCCTTACTTATGGGTCTTATATTTTCGCGATTATATCAAAAAGAGAGTGAGGGTTTGCTTAGGTATAAATGATTTATTTAAAGTATATTTTTGTATAATCACACTCTTAAAACTATAGGAGTAGTATTTGCCACTTTCGCGTCTTAATCAAGAGCAGTATGCTGCTGCTACTTCTAATGATAAACAAAATCTTATTATCGCTTCTGCTGGAACGGGGAAGACATCTACTATAGTTGGTCGTATTGCTCATCTTTTAGGCTCTGGAATAAAGCCACAAGAGATTTTACTCCTCACTTTCACAAATAAAGCTGCGGCAGAAATGATAGCTCGTGTAAGTGAGTTTTTTGGTAAAGATATTGCAACTAAGATAGATGCTGGAACTTTTCATGCAGTTAGTTATAGATGGCTTAAAAAACAAAATAAAAAAGTGGTTTTAAAACAACAAAGAGAATTGAAAACTCTCTTTCGGAGTGTTTTTGAGAAGCGTTCATTTGATCACATTGGAGCTGAAATAACACCTTATGGTGGAAACCATCTTTATGATTTGTACTCTTTTTATCAAAATACAGAACTCCAAAGTGATTTTGAAAACTGGGTAATAAACTCTTACCCTGAACATCAACTTTTTGCTATGATATATGCAGATATAGTTGATGAGTTTGAAAATTTAAAAAAAGAGTATGGCTTTGTAAATTTCAATGATTTACTACTTAATTTTAGAGATATATGTGATACAACAGAGCTTGGATACAAAGAAGTTTTAGTAGATGAGTATCAAGATACAAATGCTTTGCAGGGGACACTACTAGATGCAATAAAACCTCCCTCACTTTTTTGTGTTGGTGATTATGATCAAAGTATTTATGCATTTAATGGTGCTGATATTTCTATAATAGGTTCATTTTCTACAAAATTTCCAGATTCTAAAGTTCATACACTCACAAAAAATTATCGCTCTACAACATCTATACTCTCACTTGCAACAAAAGTGATAGAGCATAATGATAGAATCTATCCAAAACAGCTAGAAGTTACAAGAGATGCACCATCACAAGCTCCAAAACTTTTAGCATATGATGAACTTTTTGATCAGTATCATGCGATGGCAACACAAATTAGAGACTCTCAAACTCCACATGAAGAGATGGCTGTTATTTTTAGAAATAATTCCTCTGCTGATGGGATAGAAGTGGGACTTCGTGAACTTGGAATTCCTTGTAAAAGAAAAGGTGGAACAAGCTTTTTTGATTCACGTGAGGTTAAAGCAGTTCTTGATTTTTATACCTTACTTGTAAATGAGTCAGATATGATGAGTTTTATACATCTTTTTGAGTTTGCAAGAGGAATAGGTAGTGCAATGGCAAAAGAGTTGTATATAGCACTTAAAAATCTTGGTGATGGAAGTATATTTTATGGTCTTTATGCACCAAATGAGAGTATAAAAAATCCTTTTGAGAAGAGAAAATTAAATCATCAGCTAGGTCTTTTTGATGATTTTTTAGAACTTGGTGCTGTTGGAAAATTTGCAAAGCTTGGGTTTGAAGCAAAGTTTATGAAAAACCAAATATTAAAACATCCAAAACTTACAAAAGATTCTGCCACATTTTTACATAATTTTTATCTTTTATATCGTGATTTAAAAGGGATAAAGCAGCCTAAAACTATTGTTAAAAAAATAATAAACTCCAATGTATTTAGATATATCTCTGAAGTTCTTTCAAATAAAAGAGCACAATTAAAAGATGGAACTATAGATGAGAAACAAAAAACAGAATCCTTAACAAGAATAACAAGAAAAATGACTCTTTTAGAGGAGCTTTCAAAACCTTATAATGAACATGAAAGATTTTTAAATGCAATGATTTTAGGCTCATCTGATTTAACTCAAGGTGAGGGCGTAAATCTACTTAGCGTTCATGCTTCAAAAGGGTTAGAGTATAAAGAGGTTTATGTAGTTGACTTGATGGATGGGCGATTTCCAAATAGAAAACTGATGCATAGAGGTGGCTCACTTGATGAGGAGAGACGACTTTTTTATGTTGCAGTAACAAGAGCAAAAGATATACTTTATCTTAGTTATGCAAAGTATGACAAAATTAAAAAGATAAACTTTTTACCTTCTCAGTTTCTTTATGAAGCTGGACTTGTTCCTAAAGATGAAGCTTATAGAGCTTTAGTTCAAAAAGAGATGGATAAAGAAGATACCTAGCCTTCTTTACGAAGTTTTCTCACTTCTATAAAATAAGTATTTCCTATATAAATAATATAAAAAATAGCTGTAAAAAATATAACGAATGGTATAAGTGAGATTAGAAAAAGTGCTAATGTTTTTAGTCTTAATGAAGTTTTATTAAAATATTTTACTTGCTTATCCTCTTCATAATTACAAATATTTGATGATATATCAAATGTTAACATTTTATGAAAAAAGTAATATAGTGGTAAGTTAAACGCTATAATATTTACTAAAGGTATAAAATAAAATGGGATAAGCAATATAAACAGCATTAACATCACAAATGCCCATTTTAAAATTAAGAGTAGTGTAGTTGCTATATTGGAATGTCCAATCATCTCAACATCATTATAGTGTCTTTTTTGTAACTCTTTTAATACACTTGGAGTTAAAAATCCTATAACGATAATAGCAATAAATATAGAGGCATAAATAGTTAAAAAAGTACCAATAGTATAGATAAGAAAAGTTGCTATCCAAGAAGTGATGGCGTAACCCATTAAAAATTGTATAATCTCCAAACCTTGAAGTTTCGCTGTTAAACTCTCAGTATGCTCTACCCCATTTTGCATAGTTGTTTGGGTGCTTTGAACATCAAGTGTTGCTAGAGAATCAACTCCAATTCCTGCTATGATAAAAAATAAAATATACATAATTATAACTGTGATTATAAAAGGAAATAGGGCATATTTTAGCATTTTTGGTGTCAAAAAATCTTTGATACTTAATGTTAATATATTTTCTTTCATCTTTTACTCCATATTTTTTGATTTAGTTTTAATTCTTCTACAATACCTATGGTTAAGTGTAGAGTTTTAACATACTCCATAGCTACTTTATAATCAAGAAGTGAGCTAAATATAGATGGTTCAAACATATCTTTATTTGACTCTATCGCTAAATGTATATGAGAACCTATAAATGAGATATGTAGTGGGTGGGTGGATTTTTGTTTAAATGCAAGAAGTCTTTTCATCAATGAGTGAGATAGTATATATCTGGCTTCAATTTGATCAGTGGAGTATACAACAAATTCTTTTTCAAACTCAGGGTCATCCATTTTAACTAACTCATTTCTTGCCATATTTTTTGATTGTAGCCAGTTGCCAATAATATTTCCAAAATTACTTTGTGCAGAATCTGGAAGTACAACAGTTTGAGCAGTAAAGTTTTTGTTAAATTCTGCAATTATAAAAAGACCTTGAAAAATCGTACTCCAGCTTTCTCTACCTTTAGAACTTCTATGTCTTTTTTGAGCGTGAATATCTGAAAATTGAATATTAGTATCATCAATATTACCCTCAACATAATCATTTCCACCTAATCTATCTGGAGTAGAAAATAAATCTGAATGGTTAAATAGAGTTTGCGATACATGTTTTTTATGAGTATAAAGCAAATTGCTATCAATCGCATGTACAAGTGGTTTTATAATATTTTGTTTAAATTCATGAGTGTAATCTTTAATCATAAATTTATACATCATTGTACCAAGTGCGATATAAATAAAAATAATATAGTCGTAAAAATCTTTTAATGCAAAAGTAATTATTACCATAATGAGAGTATAAATAATACCAAATATAATAATTTTTTTTCTAAGAGATTTTCTATTATCTTCTAATTTTTCTAAAGTTGGAAATAATTTTTGATAATAAAAATCGGTTAATTCACTTACACCTTTCATCTAAGTATATACTTTAATTGAAAAGTTCTTTAACATTAACATTTTGACGCTCATCTTCAACAATTTCAAATACATCTTTTCTAGTGTATTTCATATACGAAGCCATAAAATTAGTTGGTACCATCTCAATGGCATTGTTATAGTCTGTAACAGCTTGGTTGTAAGCACGCCTAGCTGCGGATATTTGTTCTTCTATCTCATTTAGTGTATGTTGAAGATGCATAACATTTTCATTTGCTTTTAAATCAGGATAGTTTTCAACTGCAATCATAATAGAGCCAAGTGCAGAGCTTACTGCGGCATCAAGATGAATTTTTTGTGCATCACTAATGTCTGGTTTATTTGCTTCTGCTCTAAGCTTTGTAACCTCTTGTAAAAGGGATTTTTCATGTGTCATATATTTACTAACAGCCGCTACTATATTTGGTATAAGGTCATATCTTTTTTTCAAAACTGTATCAACACTTCCAAAAATATTCTCAACTTGATTTTTTTTTGAGATAAGTGAGTTGTACATAAAAACTAAAATTAAAATAACAATGATTAAAACTATTAGAGATGTTGACATAGTAAAATCCTTATATTGTGCATAAAAGTAGTTTATCTAAAAAATTGTTAAGTTCTTGTTATATTTTGTGCTACTAGGTATCCACTTGCCCAAGCCCAAGCAAAATTGTAGCCGCCTCGCTTACCAACTACATCCAAAACTTCTCCACAAAAGTATAAGTTTTTTTGTTTTAGAGATTGCATAGTTTTTGGATCTACCTCACTTGTATCTACTCCACCACCACTCACTTCACAATGGCGAAAACCGTGAGTATCACTCACTTCAAATCTCCAATTTATCAAGGTATTTGCTATTTTTTTGCTTAGTTTCATACCTATGTCATTTCCTGATAAAGATGGTGATAACTTTAAATCATCTAGTACACCTTGAGCCATTTTAAAGGGAATCAAGCCTGTTAAAATATCAAGAATGCTTAGTTTTGTTTGAGAAGCTAGTTTATTTATGTGGGTTGAGATTTGTTGAGCATTTAGAGATGGGAGTAAGTTTATAGATATATCAACTTTTGCATACTCCATTAGAGCTGTACTTGCCCTTTGAGATATATCTAAAATTCCAAAACCTGAAACTCCATAATTTGTAAAAAGTATATCTCCACTGCATGAGGAGTCAGTTTTGTTATTTATAAGTAAAGTAACATCCCCATTTATCTTAGCACCACTCATTTTATGTGCTATTTTTGAAGTTAAGTGAAGCTGAACTAAAGATGGATATGTTGGAATTATGTTATGTCCAAATTCTTGTGCAAAATCGAGTCCATCTCTGTTTCCACCAAGGTGTGAAGCCGCCTCAGAACCTGTAGCAATAACAACTGAGTCATACTCCTTTACTAGCTTTTTGATATCTGTAATTTTAGAGTCTGTATGTATAGTCACACCAAGATTTTTAGCACTATTTAGAAGAAGTGAGATTACACTTTTTGCTTCATTGCTAAGTGGATAAGCTCGTCCATCATCTTTAACATCAAGTAAAAGACCTATGCTATGGCAAAATTTTTCAAACTTAGAAAAACCAAATTTTTCTAAAGCAAACTTTGTAAATAAAGGGTTATCACTAAAGAAATCTGAAGAAGTTAGGTTTTTGTTTGTAATATTGCAACGACCATTTCCAGATACCAGTATTTTTTTACCACACTTATCGTTTTGCTCAAAAATATCAACATGAAACTTCTCTTTAGCACAAAATATTGCACACAAAAGACCAGAAGCACCACCACCAATAATTGCAATTTTTTTCATAGTGATAATTATAGCTTATTTAATATCTGCTCATACTGTTTTTTATTTTGATTTATTCTCCATAATGTGTCCACATTCTTGATATTCTCACTATTCTATCAGTTTCTCTAACTTCATAAATTATCCTATGTTTGATATTTATTCTTCTTGAGTACGAACCTGTTAGGTTTCCAACTAATTTTTCATATGGAGGTGGTTTTTGAAATGGATTGTTTTTTATAAGCTCAATTAACTCTTTAGTTTTCTTGTCTAAATTAGCAGATGAGAGTTTTTTAGCATCTTTTAAAGCTTGTTTTGAATAGATTATTTTGTATTTTACCATTCAATATCTTCGCTAAATTCACTATCAGGAGCATTCATAGCTTCTTTTATGGAATCTGCCATACCGTGAACTGAATTAAGATATAAAGTTTCTTCTATCGCATTCCAGTCTTCTTCTGAAATCATCACAACATTATTTCTTTTTCCCGTAATCATAATAGGTTGGTGTGTCTCTGCCGTTTCATCCATAATCTTATATATATTAGTTCTAGCTTGGCTAACTGTCATAACTTTTGTCATAAAAACTCCTCGTATTTCAATATAGTACTGTATATAGTACGTATTGTCAAGTTGAATTTATGAAGGATACAACTTGAAACTAAAAATTAGAGATTCACCTAATTTTCACAAACAGGATTTTGAACATAAAAATCACACTCTTTATCATCTTTAGTATAATCATTATCAATTTTTAAATCACAAGATAAATCTTCGTAAATTGCTTTATTATCTTTACATACAAGAACTATAGTTATTTCGTTTTCATATTTTACTTTTAAATCATAATCTTTAAAATTTTCCATTAAGATAGGGTATTTGGTATCAAGAAATTCATTTACATTATTTAATTCTATACCTCTTCTTTCAATCGCAGTATTGGCTCTTTTTGTAAGATTATTTAAATTTGGTTTTAGTTCAGTTAAATCATGATTCTTTAAAGAGCATCCTACAATTAAATTAACTACAAATACAATTAGTAAACTTTTTAATAATATTTTTTTCACTTTATTTCCTTTATGCCCAGTATTCTAAACTACCAGATGATGTTTTACCATTGTCTAAATTCCAGTCAGCAAAATACTCTAAGTGAGTAGTTTTATCGCCATACACCGCATCATCTAAAACTTTCCAAGTAAGTTGCACTTGAGTTACAGTTTTATCAAATATATCATCATAATGCATTGTAGTATTTCCTGGAACTTCCATATTTTCAATAAATTCTTTCTTGTTAACTTCATCAAACAAAGGGTAAATCATTCCGCCATCAAACCCTATAATATGTCTTGAAATAGAGGGTAATCTTTGAGTCTCTTCAATAGCCGATACCAATGTATGAAATCTACTATGCCATGTGTCAAATTCAGGTTTATTAGTTAAGTACTCATCACTATTTAGCTCTTCTAGCATTTTTTCCCATACCAAAGAAATCGTTTTGTTTAATTTATCTGTATCTCCATTGTCACTACACTCTTTTGCAAATGAGGATAGATGTTCAGTCTCAGAAATTTCTCCATAACCTGTTTCTTTAAAGTAAATATATACATCTTGATGCATTTCACAGTTTCTATGAGCTGCTTCATTTCCTTCATATGTACCAACTTTTAACTCAACCATAGGATGAATAACTACATCAGAAACTATATGACCTGCAAGTCCACATAACCAAGCAAAAGCTCTTCTTTTATCTTCTTCATCTTCTATCGCTTTTACCTCTTCAATACCCCTTAGAATAAAAGATTTTGTTTTCATTCCCAAGTGCATTAAATCAGCCCACTTTTTATGTTTTTCGCTAATCGCCAAATAAGGGTAGTCTGGACTTATAGAGCCCAATGATGTAAATGTTAACCAATCTTCTAGAGCTATAATCGCATCATTACTAAGACCCAACTCTTCTAATTCACTTTCAGTAGTCGCTTTACTTACTATAGTTAAGTGAGCGTATGCTCCTGCCATTTTAGTTTTCCTTTTTTATATATAACGACTGAGTTTATCAATAAAAACTTGTACGCAAGGCTTTATTGGTGTGCTACAGTTTGTTATAAATTTAATATACTTCTTTTCTGTGAGCTATCCTAATTACAGAGATAACTAAAAAGTTGTTTTCTTTTAAATATATAATACGATAATTACCCGCTCTTTTTCCAAATTTACCTTTGTGTTTACCCTTTAACTTTTTATCGTTTTTAAAGTTACCACTTTGTAAATCTAAAATTTTTGATGAAACAAGTAATTGAATCTTTTTATCAAGTTTCAAAAATTCTTTTTCAGCATCTTTATCAAATGCTACATTATACATCTATACCAGCTTTTTTAAATACTTCTTCAAGAGGTACAACGGTTGTTTTTCCAGCTTTTAAATTGTCTATTCTTTTATCAGCAATCATTTCATCAAGGGTATCAAAATATAACTCTATAGCTTTTTCAACTAAGCTTGTTCTTGTTTTGTCTAACTCATGAGCATATTCATCTAAAGTTTGAACAACATCTTTTTCAAGTCTAATATTAATTGCTTGTTTCATGAACTATCCTTTTTATATTGTATATACAATTGTAGTGCAAATGAAGTTGTTTTGTCAAGTGTTTTAATATTTGATTTGTTTATTATATTTTTTGTTTTTGCACCTTATAAAGTGGAGATTCATGCACTGGGACGTAGTTTAGTTGATATAATATAGGGATCAGACCCAAAGATTTTAAATACTAGAGCTAACTTTTTTCCTAAATATTTTAATATCGTGTGATATTTTATCAATATTTTCAAATAAAGATTTTTTACCATATCTTAACTCATGTAAAGCAGCTTTTGCCTCTTTTGTTTGTATTTTATAATTTTGTATTTTGCCCAGTATCTTTTTTGTATCTCCAGTAGAGTACTTTTCTAAGGCTTGTATATATCCACTTAAGTATTTTAAAGCATCCTTGTAAAAAGATTTATCATCATTTTTGATAGTTCCAACTTCTATCATAATAGCTTGCAAATGTTTATCAAACTTACTTTTAGTATCTCTTAAATAAACTTCTTCATAGTCTGTAACCTTTTTCTCTAAAAGAGTATTTTCTTGTTCTAATGAAAAATTGTACTCATCTAAGAAGATTATATCATTGTGATACTCAATAATTTCATCACGCAGTTT
>JAFLJV010000158.1 GCA_022712845.1 Sulfurimonas sp.
CATATTATTTCGTATGAAACACAAACTAGGGATACTTCATCTTTTGAGGAAATTTATAAATACTATAATAAACCTTATATTTGTGATATAAGTGGGCATGCAAATGCAGTAATTACTTACTCTTTTGGACTGAGCGGAACTCCAAAAGGAATAGTGATAAGTCATAGAAATCTTATAAATTCTGCGCGTGTTGTTTCTCAGTACTTGGACTTAAAAGAAGATGATGTTATCTCTGGTTTATTGATTTTTAATCTTGACTATGGACTGAACCAAATATTTTCAACGCTTTATAAAAGAGCTACCTTAGCCTTACATAGATTTTTACTCCCAGAAGACTTTTTAAATCATATCATCAACGATAAGGTAACTGTAATTCCACTTATGCCTATAAATATCACACAGATTTTTGATGAAGATATGCATAGAATTCCAAGTTCTGAACTGTTTAATCATGTTAAAACTATTACATCATCAGGTGGAAATGTAACAAAGAAAATGATACAAGATACTAAAGGACTTTTTTCAAAGGCTTCTTTTTTCTCTATGCATGGACTTACAGAGGCTTTTCGTTCAGCATTCCTAGACCCGAGCCAGATAGAAATCAGACCAGATTCTATAGGTAAGGCGATAGCCGACGTTGAACTTTATGTAATAAATGAAGATGGGAAAGAGTGTAAACCACGTGAAGTAGGGGAGTTAATCCATCGAGGTGGTTATATCTACCGAGGTTTTTGGAATGCACCTGAACAAAATGAGCAAAGATTTAAATCAATTCAGATTTTAAAAGATGTTATAAATATAGAAGGTCAATTAATCGATGAGATAGTCGTAGCATCTGGAGACTACGTATACAAAGATGAAGAGGGCTATTTATACTTCGTATGTAGACATGATGACATGATAAAAACGAGAGGATTTAGAGTCTCTCCTCTTGAGATAGAATCGTGTGTATCAAAAAATATCCCTCAAGTTGATGCCTGTGCAGTTTTTTCAATACAGAACGAGAAGATAGAAGAAGAGATAATTCTCGTTTATACTGCAAGAAGTGAACTTTCATCCAAAGAAATACTCTTTGAACTTAAAAAACACCTTGCCTCGTACATGATTCCAAATAAGGTATTTTATAAAAAGTCACTTCCTATGATTCAAAGTGACAAAAATAAGATTAATAAAGAAGAGTTAAAAAGAGAACTAGAAGTCTAAAATAAATTGAGCTTGATTTGTAATAGGCTTAGATAAAATAGACTTATCTACCCCTATAACAAGGGCGAAATGGAAGCTATTACCTCTTAGAATTTCCATAATCTCTTTTCTGTTTTTATATCCATAAGTGTTTTTATATTCCTGATACTTGTCTATATATGTACTTGGTAGAAGATAAATAAGATTAGCCCAAGAAGCATTTTTTTCTAAAAAGACAATTTCTGATTCTATTAAACTTGTGTTTGGTTCAAAAATCAATACCTTATCACTTACTCCAAACTCTTTTATTTCAAGTTTTTTACTCACAAAAACTGCTTCAAAGTGCTCTATCTGTGTAAATTTTCTCAATCTAAAGTTGATATTTAATGTTTTATACAAATGTAAAAGCTCTTCAAGATAAGGCATAAAAAATGGTGATATTAGCTGTCTTTCATAAAAAATATTATCATAAATAAAAGAGGTTTCAAAAAGTGTTTGCTCCATAATCGTAATTTTTTCAATATCACTTGCTGTAAGTTTTTTAACATCTGTAAACATATCTGAATCACATAAGTCATGGCAAAAGAGTAGGGTAGACTTATCTTCAAGATCCCATAATTGCTTATGTATATCTTTTATATCTCCGTGTACTGGAATAAAATTTGGATCAGTGATAACTTGAAGAGAAAGTTTAAAAACAATCTCATTACATTCATAGACTACAATATCTTTTTCTATTAAACGAAAACGAAGAAGTCTTTTAAGTGCATCTTCGCAAGATTGTACTTTTATCCAAGCTATTTCTGTATCTGTGATTTGTGTAGGTTTTGAAAAAATAATGCCATATGCACCGTTAAATACGGCATCTTCTATCATCTCTTCATCAAAAGCAATAAAGAGATCACCTCTTTTTACACGCTTTGCGTCAAAAACAATATTTTCAAATTTTTTTACAAATGGCTCATTTACAAGATGTCCATTCGTAAGTGCAAGAATATTTTCTAGTCTCATCCAATCGGTGTGCCGGCCTTTTTAGGTTTCTCTGGTCTTACTAAGCATAAGCCATCTTCATCTTTAGCAGCAAGAAGCATACCTTCAGACATCATTCCCATAAGTTTTGCAGGCTTCAAGTTAGCGACTACACAAACCTGTGTGCCTATTAAATCTTCTGCGGAGTAGAACTCTTTGATTCCAGCTACAACTTGACGATTCTTATCTTCACCTAAATCAACTTGCAGTTTTAAAAGCTTTTTACTTTTTGGAACTTCTTGGGCTTCAACTACAATACCAATTTTTAAAGATGTTTCAAAAAACTGACCAATTTCTATAAGATTGTCATCTTCTTGCTTCTTGGCATTTAATTCTTCTTTCATTTTGTCATTTGGTTTATCATCTGGCATTGCTTGTGGAGCCTCTTCCATTAAAGGCTCTTCAACACGAGGAAAAAGAGGTGGAACTTTTTTGATATTAAATACTTTTAATAAATTTTTCCCTAAAACTAGGTCTTTGTAGCTGTCGTTATTTATTTCAAATGAAAGTGCATCTGCAATTGTTTCTGTAGTTTTTGGCATAACAGGAGAAAGCATAATGGCCGCTTTTGCTAAAATATTTGCAACAAGAGCAACAGTAGCAAGCGCTTCATCCTCTTTGCCTTCTTTCATTTTAGCCCATGGCTCAAAACTCGTAATTGCAACATTACCAATAGCAAATAACTTCCAAAGCTCTTCTAAGTATCTATGCGTTTGTAAGTTGCTCATAAAACCATCAAGATTTCCAAGTGCTTCGTTCATCGCATCTAACTCTTTAGCATGGTATTTTTCTACATCTACGCTATCTATTTTATTATCAGAGTATTTTCCGCTCATACCTATGATTCTATTGAGTAAATTACCTAAATCATTACTAAGCTCTGAGTTGATTCTATCGATAAATGCTCGTTGTGAAAAATCACCATCTTGACCAAAAGGAACTTCTCTAAGCATGAAGTAACG
>JAFLJV010000228.1 GCA_022712845.1 Sulfurimonas sp.
GGACTTGAACCACAAAAAACATCTGTAACATATAAATCTTTATTTGATAATTGTTCTTGAGCTACAGCTAAAAGTTCAACAAAAATTTCTTTAGAAACTTTTCTATTTACATCACCCCTAGCTATATATTTATTTGATGGATCACAATCTACAAAGTATTTATCTTTTGGTGAACGACCTGTAAAAATACCTGTATCTACGGCAGTAGCACCAAACTTTGTAACTGCACACTCATCATTTTCAATCTCATGTTGAATCAACTCATCATAACTAAGGTTATGATAAACCTTACCAACATTTTTTAGACCTATTTCTTCTAACTCAGTTATGTTCATAACTTACCTTATGTACTTTTAAATTATATTGGAATTATACACTTAATAAACCTAAATTAAAAGTAAATATTATGGATAGTCTTTAAAAAAAGTAATTTAAGATTTTTTTGATAAAATTACAACCCTGCTCGATTAACTCAGTGGTAGAGTGCTTCCATGACATGGAAGAAGTCATTGGTTCAAGTCCAATATTGAGCACCATCTTTAAAAAACTATCTGTAGTTATGTCCTCTATGACTTACCCACATCTTTCTCAGTGGTCTATCACTGATTCTAACTATCTTTTCACCTCTATAAAAAGCTATGTTTTTATATCCAACAAGCTCTTTTTCTACATATCTGTGTCTACTATAATTATTTGATAATTCTGAACCAATAACAGCACCAAGCACTGTTCCACCGATAGTCAATGAAATATTATGATTACTATCTATGCTGTTACCTAAAATACCACCAAGTACCCCACCTATAATAATTCCATTGTGATTATTATGGTGTTCATAATCTTCATATACTACTACATCTCTATATATAGGTCTACTTCTTTTTACTTTTACATAACGACCATACTTTTCAAAATGTTTTTTCTCATTATAATGAGAATGTTTATGATTATTACTAAATCCATGATTATTTTTATGTTTATTATGTGCCATTAGTGATGTAACAGATAACATTATTAAAATGACAACTATTTGTAAAGCTTTCATTTTTAATCCTTTTTATTGTTTAGATATTAAAAATTTAGCTTTTTATTGTATAGAAATTGTGAAATAATAATACTATTTGAAGATTAACATAGCCATCACAATAAATATAGTGATGACTCATAATTATATTTATTTAAATTTTAATGATCCAAAACGTAAATAAAGTGCTGGTAATATAATCATATTTAGTATAGTTGAACTAAAGAGTCCAAATAAAATAACCATAGCCATAGGAGCTTGTATCTCACTTCCAGCTTCTCCAACACCTAATGCTAAGGGAACCATTGCTAGTCCTGCTGCAAGTGCTGTCATTAAGATTGGTATTAGACGCTCTTTCGCACCACGCCTGATAGCTTCTTCAAAGTTTAAGACTCCCTCAATCTTTATGAGGTTATGGATGTGTGAAACCATCATTACACCATTACGAGTAGCTATACCAAAGAGGGTTATAAAACCTATCAAAGTAGCAACAGAGATTATACCACCCGAGACATATAGCCCTACAACTCCCCCTATTAATGCAAATGGTAGATTTACTAAAATCAACATCGCATCTCTAGTAGAAGAAAATGCCAAATACAGAAGTATAAATACACCAAACATAACTAAGGTACCTAATATCATCAATATATTTGAAGATGATTCGGCACTTACAAACTGCCCTCCATACTCTATGCGATACCCTTTAGGTAAATTTATATTTTCATCTATACCTTTTTTTATCTCGTTTACAATTCCAACTAAATCACTACTTGAAACATTGGATGTTAAAACTACCTTACGCTCCATACCTTCTCTACTAATCATATATGGCATTCGTGCTTCTGAAATTTTTACAAGTGCGCCTAAAGATACCTGCGCTCCAGAAGAAGTTTGAATTAGAGTTGATTTAATAACATTTATATCAACATCTTTTGTTTGTTGATACTTTACAACAACATCATATAAACGATTTTTTTCTATAAACTTTGTAACAGTTGTACCATAAAATGCAGTTTGGATAATTTCACTAAGCTCTGCTACACTTATGCCATAAGAAGCCATAACTGGACGGTTAAACTCCATAATAACTTGAGGTAAGTCTGTTTGATTTTCAACTATAACATCAACAGTGCCATCTACATTTTCAACTACTTCTTTTATCTTTTTGGCAATAGATCGTTGTTCATTTATATTTTCTCCAAAAATTTTAATCGCAATAGCTGCTTTTGAACCAGAAAGCATATGATCAATTCTATGTGATATTGGTTGACCTATAGATATATTAACTCCAGCAACACCAGTAAAATCTTCTCTAAGGGCTTCAAGAAATTCTTCTTTTGAACGATCTTTCATCTTTAGTTCTACTTCCATTTCAGAAGCATGTACACCTTGTGCATGAGGGTCTAGTTCAGAACGACCTGTTCTTCTTGCAATTGAGACAACTTCTTCAAAGCTAAGTAATACTTTTTCAACATTTATACCAAGGGCGTCTGATTTTTCTAAAGAAGTCCCTGGTAAAGATACGACTGATACAGTTAAGCTACCCTCATTAAATTCTGGAAGAAAAGATTTTCCTGCATTAAGCAAAAACAGACCCGCTATAACAAACAAGAAACTAAAACTAATAATCAGCATTTTCCAACGAGTAATTGTAAAGTTTAGTACTTTGTCATATGAGTTTACTAAGAACAACAAAAAGCTTGAAGTCTCATGTACATTTTTTGTCTTTACTTTTAAAAAGTAATAACAAAACACAGGTGTTATAGTTATAGCTACGACTAAAGAAGCAACTAATGCACTAATATATGCCATACCTAAAGGAGCTAACAGTTTTCCTTCCATACCTTCTAAGAAAAAAAGTGGTACAAATACTAACAAGATAATCATAGTAGCAAAAACTATAGAACTTTGAATTTCAAGTGTAGCTTTTGATATAACCTTTAATCTACTTAGTTGTTTTAGTGGCTCTTTTTCACTGTTTTGTTGAAGCCTTCTAATAATATTTTCAACAACAATAATAGCATCATCAACTAATACCCCAAGTGCAATAGCCATACCTCCTAAGGTCATTGTATTTATTGTTATGTCCAGAGCATTTAGTAAAAATATAGTTGCAAAAAGTGATAAAGGAATTGCAGTTAGAGTAATAAGAGTAGCTCGAATAGATAGTAAAAATAGCAATACAATTATAACAACTAAAATAGCACCATCACGAAGGGCATGTAAAAGATTGTTTATAGCAGCTTCTATAAAAGAGGACTGTTTAAACAGATTTTTTTCTATTTTCATTCCACTTGGTAGAGAGTTTTGAATCTCATCAATACTTGATTCGATTCTTTTAGTTAACTCAAGAGTATTCTCATTTGGCTGTTTTTGAATGGCTAAAATAACTGCTTTTTTACCATTATATGATCCCTCTCCACGCTTAGGAGCAGGACCAATATCAACTTTGGCTACATCTGAAATTCGTATTGGAATTCCATCTTTTGTTTTAATTACTGTACTAGC
The DNA here is from genome assembly GCA_022712845.1 of Sulfurimonas sp. The sequence goes on from JAFLJV010000228.1 coordinate 3,536, forward strand.
AATATCTTTGATATTTTGAAATCTACCAATACCCCTAAGCATATATTCCTGAGAATTTTGCACATAGTATCCAGCTGAGGCATTTTCATTTGAGTGCTTAATCGCTTGAAGTATTTCGTTGACATTTATGTCATAATCAATTAATTTTTCAGGTTTAATAAGGATTTGATACTGTTTTGTATCTCCACCAATTGGTATAATATCTGAGATACCAGATACTGAGAGTAAGCGTTGACGAACATCCCAATCAGCGGCTGTTTTTAACTCTAATGTTGTGTGCGCATCTGAATGCAGAGCTATAAACATAATCTCACCCATTATAGAAGAGACTGGTGCTAATACAGGAGATTTTACGCCTTGTGGTAAATTGTCTTTAATAAGCTGAATTTTTTCAGTTACTAATTGACGAGCACGATATATATCCGTATCCCACTCAAACTCTACATAAACAACAGAGATTCCACTTAACGAGTTTGAGCGAATTCGTCTAAGTCCAGAGAGTCCATTTAGTCCATTTTCTATATGAATCGTTATAAGTTCTTCAATCTCGATGGGTGTCATTGCAGTAGATTCTGTAAGTACTGTAACAGTTGGTGCAGTTAAATCTGGGAAAATATCTACCTTTGATTTTTGAAGCTCTAATACTCCAAACACCATGATAGCTATACCCAACATTAAAACAATAAAGCGTTTTTCTAAAGACCAGTTAATTATTTTTTCTAACATATCAAACCCTTAATGTGCATGACCAGCACCAGCAGCGGCTGGTGTGAGAGCAGATAAAAGAACTTGGTAAGCACCTTGAGAAACAACATGCTCACCCTCACTAACACCTGATTTAATCTCAATATATTTACCAGCCCTAAGACCAATTACAACATTTCGACGCTCAAAACTCTCTCCACCTACTTGAACATATACAACATGTAGACCATTGTCATTAACAATAGAGCTTTTTAAAATTGCTAAAGTATTTACAGTTTTACCAGTATAAGCTTTTGCAGCATAACCAATGCCTACTTTTAAAAATGAGGGTGGATTATTTACTTCAAATACCAATGAAGCACAACGCGTTTTTGGATCGATAATATCGCTAAAATAAAGAAATTTGGTATCTTTTTGTGTATTAAAACTAAACGAGCTATCATCAAGCATCAACTCTACACCTAAAGGTTTTGTTATTTTAGATACATCATTTTGAGGTATACGAACATTAAGTAGTAATTTTTTTGGATTTATAATATGAAGTATTTTTTCACCCTCATTTACATATGAACCAGAGAGTGCTAGTTGTTTAACTATCTTACCATCTATTGGACTTTTTAATGAAACTCCTACTTTAATAGCACTACTTATATCAAGCTGATTTAATCTTTGTGTTATATTTTCATGTTGTGCTTTTGCTATTTCATAGTTCTGTTGGGCAGCTATTATTCGCTTTTGAGATACTGCATTTTTAACTTTAAGTATTTGCACTCGTTCATTTTCATCTTTTTTCATACTAAGATTTATCTTTGCTTTTTTAAGCTCAAACTTCAGAGTTGAAATATCTTCTTTTTGCCCAAGTAGTGGTGTAATTTGAGCTAGTTCCATATTTTTGCTTACTAATGAACCAACACCTAATTCTCCACTTGTTGTAATAATTCCCGCTACAGGGGCACTTAAAAAATACTCTTGATTACTTGGTATCTCTATTTTAGCAAATGTTGAAACTGACTCTTTAAGTAAATGTTTTGTTGCTATATGAGTTGCAAATTCAACTTCCCATTGTTGCTCTTTTAAATAACTTATACCGTTATCTTCTTCATGTACTACATTAGTTGGAATTTTCTCAATTGATTCATAAACTTGAAATTTACCAAGCTTATGTGTCTCTTTGATTTCACCTTGAATAACTGAAATATCTAACTTAGCAATACCACTTTGTGTAGGAATTGCGACTGGTTTAAAAATACCCTTACGAACTGGTTTATTAACTTCAAAACATTCTTTTTTTTGATTTTCGTAAGTAAGACATGCTTGCACATATCCCTCTAAAAATGGTTTAAAAGTATCCATATATGTAAAGTGTGCTAAAAAAGTTGATTCTTGATTTAAAACAAATTGGTCAAACTCTACAAATAGTTCTGTTTGCTTAGTATAATCAGTAATAGCAATAGGTTCATGTTCAACCTCCTCTTCTACAACCTCTGTGTGGTTTTCGTGTTCTTCATGTTTATGATTACAGCCACTTAACAATAGTAGTGCTATAAAAATACTTAGAGATAATTTTTTCATTATTTGTCCTTTAGTAGGTTAATATTGGCAGCACTACAAAGCTTTAGCCAATAGGTGTAAGATTGTGAAATTAAACTTTGATGTTCATGTTGACTTTGAAAATATAGTGCTTGTGCATCTAAAAGTTCAAGAAAACTACTCTCTCCGAGTTTAAATAAAAGTACACTTGTGTCATAGTACTCTTTAGAAGGTTCAAGTAAATTTTGTTTATAATTTTTAACTTGTAGTATAGTATTTTTATAAAGCTTATGATATCCGCTAACACTGCGTTGAAGCTTGTATAGAACTTCTTGAGCTTTAATACTACTTTTTTGTATTTTAGCGTTTTGTATCTCCATTTTAGTCTCTTTAGTATCCCATAATGGAATAGAGAGTCTAAAGCCAAAACCATATGTATTATCAACACTATTATTTAAATTAAGCTCACGTTCTGAATACACATATAATTCAGGTAGTGCATATCGTGTTGCTTTTACTAATTTTAGTTCTTGTTTTGTCGCTTTTAATTCAGCTTTATATTTTAAATACTCTGGACTTTTTTTAAGAGAATCTATTAAAATTTCTACTTCACCTTCTTTAGATTTAATAATATCTCCTGAAATTAAAATTTCATTATCCACATTAAGTAGTGATCGTGTCTCAAGCATTAATTTTACATAACTATTTTCTAGTTTTTGTTTTTTCATGCTCACTTGTTGTTTTAAGATATCAATACGAGAATTTTCAAAGCCTGAAATTTCACCTAAATCTTCACGATCTTTTGATTTTTTTTGTAAATCTTTAATTTC
>JAFLJV010000159.1 GCA_022712845.1 Sulfurimonas sp.
ATAGTGGTGCAGCATTTTTTCAAATAAGATGGCTTGCTCAAGAGATGATAAAGCAGATACCAGCGAAGTATTTGGATTTAATAATTAAAAAGAAGTAGATAAAATGTATAAATATATATTACTAATTACCATTATGTTTAGTGGGTGCTCAAATATTGAGTTTAATGCTGCGATGTGTGATAAAATCGAGTCTGAATTAACTCCAGATATGCTTGTAGAGTGTAGAGACTATAATGAAGAAGAAGCACAAAAAGCATTTGATAAAACAAAAACAAAAACTTCAACTGAGAAAAAAGAAGATTTAAAGTTTCAAAAGTAAAACGGGAAAGTAATATATGAGTTCAGAAAAAGAGTTAGAAACTAGAAGTGATTCTAAATGTGAATTATGTGGAAGTGAGAGTGAACTAAGTGCTTTAGAAATTTCTCCATCTGATGGAAGTGCAGAGCAATCTGTTTACATATGTGTTACATGTACTGATCAAATTAAAAACCGAGACAGTATGGATAAAAATCACTTTAATTGTTTAAATGATAGTATGTGGAGTGAAATACCAGCTGTAAAAGTTTTAACGTATAGACTATTAAACACTCTGGGTCGTCAAGATTTAGTAGATATGATGTATCTTGAAGAAGATGAGAAGGTTTGGGCTGAGGCTGGTATGAATAGTGAAGATACGCTGGTTTATAAAGATGCAAATGGTGTAATACTTCAAGTTGGAGATACAGTAGTGATTACAAAAGATTTAGATGTTAAAGGAACTGGTTTTACAGCAAAGCGTGGAACAGCCGTTAGAAACATTGGTTTAGTTCCAAATGATGCTGAGCATATAGAGGGTCGTGTAAATGGAGTAAAAATCCATATACTTACAAAATATCTTAAGAAATCATAACTAAATTTAAATGAATCCTTTAAAAGCCATAGCTTTAAATATATCTGTCCCTTTATTTATATCTTTACTTTTTGCTTCTCTGGCTTTTAATTGGATAAAAATACCAGAAATTATTTTTGATTTAATTCCTTATCTATTTTATGCAATTAGTATACTTATATTATGGGTGTCTTGGCATTTTAATCGGAATAAGTTTATATTTATAATTATCCCACTTTTACTTATATATGTAGGGTTTGAGTATTTTAGTGCAAAAAAAGCGACAAATCTGTTTTTGTATAGTTCACTTTTATACCCTTTACATCTGCTTGTATTTCTTACATTAAAAGAGAGAGGATTATTTTCAATTTGGGGTATTGGCAAGATTGCTTTTTTTCTTTTTGAAATAGCAACTGTATTATATTTTATATACTATCCAAATATAGATTTAATCGAATTTTTTAAAATAAAACTATTTGCAATCTCATTTTATCCGCTAAAAGATTTATCTGTAGCAATTGGTATATTTGTGTCATCTATGATGCTTATGCTTGTTATGTTTAACAGATATCTAATGTATAATAGTGCATTTCTTATATTAGTATTTACTTTTTATGGTGGATTTTATCTTTTAAAAACACCACATGCAATAGAACTTTCATTATTAGCAATGAGTATTATCATCTTTACTTTGTTGATAAGAGAATCGTACAGGCTAGCTTTTTATGATGAACTTACATCTCTTCCTGGAAGAAGAGCATTGGTAGAAGATATGGCAAAACTAGGGATGAAATACTCACTTGCCATGATAGATATAGATCATTTTAAAAAGTTTAATGATACTTATGGACATGATACTGGTGATGAGGCTTTAAAAATGGTTGCTTCAAAATTAGGAGCCATCAGTGGTGGTGGAAAAGCTTATAGATATGGAGGGGAAGAGTTTGTATTGCTCTTTCCATCAAAAGAGGTGGTTGATGCATTTGTACATACAGATAATCTAAGGGAAGCAGTTGCAAAAATCCCATTTAGTGTTAGAAATGAAAAAGGCTCTAAGATTATACATATAAATATTTCATCTGGAGTTGTAGAAAAGAATTCTAAAGATAAAGACCCGTTTGCAGTTATGAAAAGAGCTGACAACGCTCTTTATAAAGCAAAAAAAGCTGGAAGAAACAAAGTTATAAAAGCATGAAAGGCAATAATTATGAAAGCAGATAGTAGATTTTATAAAATAGATGATGATTTTAGAAACCCTTACGCAAGAGATAGAGATAGAATTATTCACTCAGGTAGTTTTAGAAAACTAGAGTATAAAACACAAGTTTTTTTAAATCAAGAGGGTGATTTTTTTCGAACACGCCTTACTCATTCTATAGAAGTATCACAAATTGCACGCTCTATCACCTCTCACTTAGGGCTTAATGAATCACTCTCAGAAGCTATCGCACTTGCACATGATTTGGGACATACTCCTTTTGGTCATATTGGTGGAGATACTCTTGATAAATGTTTAAAAACCGATGGGTTTAGTAATGGATTTGAACATAATTTTCAAAGTTTTCGAGTTGTTTCTTCATTAGAGAAAAGATATAAAAATTTTGATGGATTAAATCTTACTTTTGCAACATTAGAGGGAATTTTAAAACATTCATATCCATATAAAAAAAGTTTTTTGCCATCTATTATAGATGAGAAGTTTAATCTTGATACACATCCATCTATAGAAGCTATGATTGTTGATCGTGCTGATGAGATAGCTTATATGAGTCATGATATTGATGATGGGATAAATTCAGGATTGATAAATTTTGATGATTTAAAAGAGAGTAAACTTATACAAAAAATATTGTTAAAAGTAAAAAGTGAAGGTATTGATGAATCTGAAGATGAAATATTTCGTTATCGTTTTAGCTCACACTTGATTAATCATCTAATATACTCACTTATAAAATACTCAAAAGATAAAATTGATAACAGTGAAATTCTTAGTGCCTCGCTTGATAATAAAATTAAACTACCTGTTGGTTTTGAATCAGAACTAGAAACACAGATAAAAAAACTTAAAAAACTTCTTTTTAATAAGCTGTATCAGCATAAAGATATTATGGTGAAAATGTTTGCAGGTCAACAAGCCATAAAAGGGCTGTATAATGGACTAATGCAAGAGCCAAAAATGTTAAGTGAGTTTTATTATAAACAACTCTATACTAAAAATAAACATAGAGTAATCGCTGACTACATAGCTTCACTTAGTGATAGGTATGCACTTTCATTTTATAATGAAATGTATGGAAAATTATAATTATATAGTTTACTATATAGAAATATATATAGTTGTAAATTTAAGAGACAAAATTGAGTTTTTTGTAGAGAAGTAAAAGATAAACAAAAGCCCTAAGGCTAGTGTTTACAGGCGTGATTCGTAACGTCTCATCATATAAAGACGCTTAAGCATTTTCTTACGAGAAGCTATTTTGAATTTCTTACGCTTTTCAGTTTCCGTTTCATGGAAACGGCGAGCACGAGCTTCTGTAACGATTAAGTTACGGTCAGTCTGCTTTTTGAAACGGCGGTAAGAAGCATCAAAATTATCATCACTACGTAGTACGATACCAGGCATATCACATCACCCACTTTCTTTGAAATTTGAACGAGAATTATATCATAAATAATCTTATTAAGAGAAAAGATTATATAAATTTGTATTATTTAACATAAATCGGACAAATATTGTCTTAAATTGATATATATCAATAGAGGCTTATATTAAATCGGATATAATTACTCTGATTTAAAAATATTAGAGCGTAATGCGTTCTTACCAAAGGAAACATGATGAAAAAAGTTATTTTTTTTATTTTAATGACAATAGGTTCTCTTCAAGCTAATTCTATAGTATTTGCCGATACTTTAGATGTTAGAGATGTTTTGTGTCTAATTAACAAACCTAGTTATCCAAGTACAGAAATCTATTAATTAGATATCTGAAAATTTATTTCTCCTTCTAAAATAGATCGGCCGGGATCTATTTTAGTAATCTTCAATTTTAAAAAACAATCATTTTATAATATTCTTAATAAATAAAGCTAATTGATATAAATCAAAATATATATAATTACATTATATAAAACTTAAGATAATTAAGTAGTTATAAAGATATAAGAGTAGTAAAAGTTAAATAGGATAAAATTTATCTGATTTAAAATATTAGAGTGTAAAGCATTCTTACCAAAGGAAATATATGAAAAAAATCATTTTATTATTAGCATTATCATTAGGTGCCCTTCAAGCAGGCAATATAGTATCTTATGATACACAAGATGCAGGTGACCAAATTAGTAAACCTAATCACCCATCGACAGAAATTTATTAATTAAATTTTTGTAAATCTTATTTCTCCCTTTATGAGATAGATCGACCGTGATTTATCTCAGTACTATTTTCTTTATAAAACTCTCTTTAACTAACTTTTTTGTATAATATTTTATGATTACCCAAGATTCCATAGAAGCTCTTAAAGCACGTCTTGATGTTGTTGATGTTGTAGGCTCGTATTTAGAGCTTAAAAAATCAGGAGCAAACTATAAAGCACAATGTCCCTTTCATGATGAAAAAAGTGCTTCTTTTGTGGTAAGTCCATCAAAACAGATATATCACTGTTTTGGTTGTGGCGTTGGTGGCGATAGTATAAAGTTTACTATGGAGTATGAAAAGTTAAACTATCCAGAAGCTTTAGAAAAATTAGCATCTTCTTATAACTTTTCACTCACTTATACTGATAACAAACATAATAAACCTCGCTCACAGATAATGGATAAAATAAATGAGTGGTATATAAATTTACTTATCTCAAAACCGACAGCATTAGAGTATATAAAAGAGCGTGGAATTTATGATAGTTCTGTTGAAAAGTTTGGTATTGGTTATGCACCTGATTCAAATGGGACGATAAACTACATAAAATCTCAGCAGTTTAGTATGAGTGAAGCGGTTGAGATGGGAGTGGTTGGTTATGATAGTGACAATAGAAGAAGTTTTGCAAGATTTATAGAGCGTATAACTTTTCCAATTCACTCTGCAAATGCGACTGTTGTCGGTTTTGGTGGAAGAACAATAACAGGGCATCAAGCAAAATATGTGAACTCTCCAGAGACACCATTTTTTAATAAATCTCGACTTTTATATGCTTATCATCATGCAAAACAAACAATCCATAAAACAAAAGAAATCATCATAACAGAGGGTTATCTTGATGTTATTATGCTTCATCAGGCTGGATTTATAAATGCAGTAGCAACTTTAGGAACAGCACTAACAACAGAACATTTACCACTTCTTAGAAAAGGTGAACCTAAAGTTATAATGGCATATGATGGGGATAAAGCAGGAAGAGCAGCTGCTCTAAAAGCATCAAAACTTTTAAGTGCAAGTGGATTTAATGGTGGTGTTATTATCTTTAGTGATGGTTTAGATCCAGCTGATATGGTAAAAAATGGTGCAATTGAAGAGTTAGCTAATATGATAAGAGAACCAAAACCTTTTATAGAGTTTGTTTTGGATGAGATACTCTCACTTTATAACCTAACTGATCCAAAAGCTAAAGAGGAGTGCATGCAAGATGGTATAGGGTATCTTAAAACTCTTTCACCTATTTTGCAAGAGGAATATAAAACATATTTAGCACCTCGTTTGGGCGGAATGGGAATTAATCCATCACTTATAAAACTAACAAACACTAATCAAAATATGCATGTTATACAAGAGTCTCGCCATATGGATATGTGGGAGTTAAGTCTTATAAAAACAGTTTTAGAAAAACCATACTTAATAAACCAGATGCTAGATGTATTGGATCCATCACTTCTTCAGTTTCACTCATCAGAATTTTCACTAGCTCTTAAAGAAAAGTTTAATGAACCAGCCTTAATGGCAATAGCTGTAGATGATAAAATAAAATCTTTAGAGAATGAAGAAGCATTAAAGGCTGAACTTATAACTTTTTTAATGAAGTACTATGAAAGAGAGTTAAAAAAAGTAAATATACAGAGTGATGTCTCTTTTGAAGAAAAAGCTTTTTATATTCGTAAGTTTCGTGGGAAAATTACGACATTAAAGCGTGGAGAACTTGTAGCTTTTAAGAGTTAGAATCAGGGCTTTCTTTTGGTTTAAGAGCTTTTATACTTATCTTTCTACCAACTTTTTTTGGAGCATTGTATTTACTTTTTTGAGTTCCATCATAACGATGATTTCTATCTCCACTTTTTCCTGAAAACAGTGCTTTTCCATTTTCATCTTTACCTAAAAATTTATTTGGAGCTTTCTCTTTTTTCCCCCATTGTTTAGATTTATCATAAGGTTTTTTATCAGCTTTTGCTTTATCTTCGGTATCTGTTTTAAAAGCATATTCTCTTTTTGGTTTCTCTTGAGCTATTGTTAATTTTAAATCTTGCTCATACTCAAAACCTTCAATAATTTCTTGTTTGATTACTCTTTTTAAAACAGTTTCTATTGGGTATAACTTGCTTTGTTCTTTTGCATCAAGTAAAATAAGTGCCATCTCAGTTGCACAAAACATTCTATTTATATAAAGAGCTGGAGTTGCTGGCAAATCAAAACTAATTAAAAGTTCATAAGTTGTATCTGATTCTTTAAGCTCTGCATCATTTAAGATAGTTACATTGTTCGCTGTTACAGCCTCTTTGATAACATCAAGAGAATTAGCTCTAACGATAAGGATTTGTTTATCGCTATATTTAGAGATAAGTTGATTTAATAAAGATAATTTTTTATCATTAGAGCAAGGATGTACAAAATGTTTATTGTGCTTTATGATAATTTGTTTTGCTGACATAGTTAGAAGTCCTAAAAGAGGTATTTATTATTATAAATGGAATTATATCTAAGATACTTAAAAATTATGCTATTATGAATTAAGATTTACACTAGGAAACAGATGTCATTTAACAAACTTGGTTTATCAGCTCCATTATTAAAAGCTATTAAAGAACAGGGCTACACAGAGCCTACTCCAATTCAACAACAAGCAATTCCAGTTATTTTACAAAGAAAAGATATATTAGCAGGTGCTCAGACAGGAACAGGTAAAACAGCAGGTTTTACTTTACCACTTTTAGAACTGCTTAGTAGAGCCAAACCTACAAAAACAAAACATACTCTTAGAGCTCTTATACTTACTCCAACTAGAGAACTAGCTGCTCAAGTTGGTGAGAGTGTTGAACTATATGGAAAATATTTACCTTTTAAATCAGCTATAATTTTTGGTGGTGTAAAAATAAATCCTCAAATTACTAAACTTAGAAAAGGTGTAGACATAGTTATTGCCACACCAGGACGACTATTAGACCATATATCTCAAAAGACTGTAAGTTTAAAAAATATTGACTTTTTTATCCTTGATGAAGCAGATAGAATGTTAGATATGGGTTTTATAAATGATATTAAAAAAGTATTAGCACTGCTTCCAAAACAAAAACAAACTCTGCTTTTTTCAGCTACATATTCAGATGAGATAAAAAAAATTATCAGATAGGCTGTTAAACTCTCCAGCTCTTATAGAAGTAGCTCGCAGAAATACAGCAAGTGAGACTGTAAAACAAGCTGTTTATCATGTAGATAAAACCCGTAAACGAGAACTTCTATCTCACCTTATAAGTGAAGGAAAATGGAAACAAGTTTTAGTCTTTACAAGAACAAAACATGGAGCAAATCGTTTAACTGGTCAGCTTGAAAAAGATGATATTACAGCAGTAGCAATTCATGGAAATAAAAGTCAAAATGCAAGAACAAAAGCTCTTGCTGACTTTAAAAAAGGTGAAGTGAGAGTTTTAGTTGCAACAGATATCGCAGCAAGAGGGATAGATATAGATCAGCTTCCTCATGTTGTAAATTATGAGCTTCCAAATGTAAGTGAAGACTATATTCATCGTATTGGGAGAACAGGTCGTGCTGGAAATGAAGGGGAAGCAATATCTTTAGTTTGTGTAGATGAGCATGAATATTTAGTAAATATAGAAAAGTTGATAAAAAAAGATATTCCTAAAGTATGGTTAAAGGGATTTAAACCAGATCCTTCTATAAAAGCTGAGCCAATAAGCCAAGGTGGGGGTAGAGGAAATTCTAGAAATAGACCTAGAAACAGATCGGCTAGAAATAGCTCAACTAGAAGAGGTAATAATTAGTATATAATATCGTAATTAAAACTATAAAATGAGCAAGGAAACAGATGAAAGCAATAGCACTTTTTAGTGGGGGACTAGATTCAACTTTAGCTATGAAGCTTATAATAAACCAAGGTATAGATGTCTTAGCAGTAAACATAAACACTGGTTTTGGAAGTACAAGAAGTAGACTTTTACATATGCAAAATATGTGTAAACAAGTTGGTGCAGAGTTAAAAATCATAGATATTCAAAGTGAATTTTTACAAGATGTTTTGTTTGATCCTAAACATGGATATGGAAAACATTTTAATCCATGTATAGATTGCCACTCAAAAATGTTTGCAGTTGCGAAAAGAATTATGGAAGCAGAGGGTGCATCATTTCTTATAAGCGGTGAAGTTATGGGACAGCGTCCAATGAGCCAAAATAAAGATGCTTTGCAAACCGTACTAAATGAAAGTAACTGTGATGGTCTTCTTCTTCGTCCAATGTCTGCAAAAATGTTGACTCCTACAATTGCAGAAGAGAATGGCTGGGTAGATAGAGATAAGCTAGAGGGTATTACGGGAAGAAGTCGTGATAGACAATTAGAGTTAGCAAAAGAGATAGGTTTAGAAGATTTTGAGAGTCCTGGTGGTGGGTGTCTTTTAACTGATGAAAATTTTACTAAAAAAATGAATGATTTTATTAAACATGGTATTTTTGAAGTAAAAGATATCCCTCTTATGAAATATGGTCGT
>JAFLJV010000242.1 GCA_022712845.1 Sulfurimonas sp.
TGGTAATGTTAAAGGTGACGATATGTTCTTAATGGTAATATTAATGCTTGCTCCTTGGATATTACCATTGATTCCATTTGCACTACTTACTTTTATGGCATTCTTACAAGCATTTATATTTATGATGCTTACTTATGTTTATCTTGGTGGTGCTGTAGCGGTTGATGATCACTAGGTAACAACTGTAATGCAAAAAAGTAAATTCGATAGAATTATAAGCTTTTTGCTTGGAGCATCATGGGCGATAGTCATATTTGGTGCTCTTATAACTTTTAAACTTCTCTCCTTTTTAGGATTCCCACTAGCTCTTTTTTTTACAATGATTTTTATTGTTATCTCTTTTTTTATAATTTTAGCACTTGATGCATTTTCCATAAATAGAAAAAAATATGAAGAGAGTAAAAAGCAGACAAAACTTTTAGAAGAGATTCAAACTACGCTTATAAAATAAACTTTACCTATCTTTAAATTAGTTATAAGTCAGGTGTTACTTGATATATGTTTTGTAAGTAGCATGTAGTATCTGTATGCATCGTATACTTTAAAAGTGCAAAAATTATCTAAAACTATCAATAAATGATAAGCTTAGATAGCACAATAATAAAGGATGATAAAAAACTTTGTATGCATTGGTTCTATAAAACCGTGTGGAATGCTGTTTCTATCCTTTACTCTTTCAAAGCTGGACTAAGAACACTAGGTATAAAACCTGAATAGTACGATGATAAACTTCCAAAGAGACCTATTGTAGCACAACAAAAATGAGAAAGGATTGAACATGAAAATCTTTAAAATTATTGTAGGTATAGATGTTGCAAAAGATACATTGGCTGTAAGTATTTATGATGGTAAAACTCATATCGTTAAAGAGTTTTTATATGATAAAAGAACAATTAAAAAAGAGCTGATAACTAAGTTTAAAAAAGAGAAGGGAAATGTACTATTTGTCCTTGAATCTACAGGAGTATATCATACCTCTTTAGCCTATCAACTTTATGAAAATGGCTATAAAGTTTCTTCTTTAAATCCATTTATTATTAAAAAATATTCACAAATGAAAATGATGAGAATAAAGACAGATAGTGCAGATGCTAAATTAATAGCAGAATATGGCTTTGAGTACAAAGAGAAGCTAACTCATTTTAAACCAAAAGATGATTCTGTTGTACATATAGATAACCTATTAAAGGCTATTGATGATCTTTCAAATCAAAAAACTATGAGTAAAAATCAAAGACATGCATTATCAAAGCAAGCTCATCATTCTAAAGCTATTTTAAACTCTTATGATAGACACATTAAGTTTATAGTAAATGAAATTAAACAACTAAATAAGCAACTTTTAGAACTACTAAAAATGGAGTTTAAAGATGAATATAAGCTTTTAACATCTATACCTGGTGTAGGCATTAAAGTAGCATCTTTAATTATTTCAACATTCAATAGCTTTCAAGATTTTCAAACTGCAAAACAAGCTTGTAGTTTCGCAGGAATATCTCCAAGTCCATACCAGTCTGGAACTTCTGTAAAAGGTAAGGGAAGAATCTCTAAAAGAGGAAGTTCATTTGCAAGAAAAATATTATACATGGGTGCTTTAAGTGCTACAAAATACAATCTTTTAATTAAGCAACAATATCAACGATTATTGGAAAATGGTAAATGCAAGCTATTATAGCAGCAGCTAATAAACTATTAAGACAGACTTTTGGTGTTTTAAAAAGTAAAAAGGCTTATGATGAAAATTATATATGTGTCCGTAAATTAAGTTGAAATTATTTTTGAAATTTTAGTAGATTTTATGTGGGTTTAAGACAGAACATTCCACCTCAGGAGAGGATGGAATTAGTCTTGTGATTGTTTAAAAATTTTTATTAAATCTTTCTCAATCACACTACTTTTGACTGCACCTAAATAAAAATTATTATTTGGATTATTACCATAAATATCTGTCAATTTTTGATACTTTGCATTTTTGAAAATAACTTTAAAAGGAATTTGCATAGATGGTTTGTATTGTATATCTTTTAAAACTGTGCTTATAATTATATTATTATGTTCGGAATTACTTATAAAGTAGAATGCACCGTATGTAAATCTAAACGCATCATCAATGTATAAGTCACTTACATCTTCAAAAGTATTAAGTGCTATGATTAAAAGCTTATCTGAATACCTTACTTGTAAATCTGTTAAGTGAGGTGCTTCTTTTCGACATGGTGGACAATAAGTAGCATACATATCAAGCATAACAACTTTATCTTCATGCCCTTGGACAATAAAACCACCATTTTGTCTTTTTAGTATATATTTTTCTCCACTACTTACATCTTCGATTGTGTATGATGATTGCTCTACTATTGTATGTTTTTTTACAGAAAGGTTCTCTTTTTCTTCTTCAAGTTTATCATTACATCCTGTAAAAATTAAAATAGTAAAAATCGCAAATAATGTGTAAATAAATTTCATTTAAAATCCTTTTTTAAAGTTCTGATTCTATTAATTCTATAAGCTGTTTTTGTCCAAATTTTTGTAGCATTTTTCCGTTTACAAAAAATTGAGGTGTTTTTTGAACACCTAATGTTTTTGCATCAGCTAACTCTTGTTTAACTAGTGCATCTAGTGCAGGATCATTAAAATCTTTTTTAAGCTGCTCAATATTTAAGCCTAAATGTGCCATAAGCTTCCATACTGTTGGAATATTTGGTTTATGATGATGTACCCATTGGTTTTGATATTTGAAAAGTGCTTCTAATGTTTCTTCGTATTTACCCTGCTTTTTTGTTGCTTCTAAAAGTTTTACTATATAATCTGAACCTTGATGAAAAGGAGCATATCTAATAACATGTTTTATTTTACCTTTGTAATTAGCCATTATATCTTTTACGATAGGATAAAATGCTCTACAAGTTTCACAAGAGGGATCTAAAAACTCTACTAAGGTCACTTTGGCATCGCTATTACCAATTACAGTTGAATAATCTCTAATAAACTTCTCTTGATTCTTTTTGGCAATTAAAGCGGCTTCATTGGCTTTGTTGCTGTTATATGCAAAAGTTCCAATTGCGAATAAAATTAGTAGTGATACTACTGCTAAGAGTATGGTTTTTTGTTTGTTCATGATTTTTTCCTTTTGTAAAATAAAAATAACAGAGTTAATATAACACTAAATGCGATAAATGAAAGCATTGGAATTGATAGAAAACCGAAAAAGTTAATGTACTTCGTAGAACACGGTATCCCCTGTACACATGGTGACATACTCTTTGAGATAATTCCATACTGTAAAAGATTATGATAAAGTGAAGTTAACCATCCTATGATAACAAATGGTATAGAGTATTTAAATACACTTCTATCAAGTGGAAATAATCCAACAATTAATATAATAACTAGAGGGTACATTAAAATTCTTTGATACCAACAAAGAATACAAGGAGGATATTCCATCACTTCGCTAAAAAATAAACTTCCAAGAGTTGCAATAGTCGCAACTAACCAAGCAAAAAAGATAAGATTCCAATCTCTACTGGAGTCTATGTTGTCATTATTCATAGTATAAATATCCTAATAATTATAGTTAGCGTGATAATATCATATTTTTGATACGTAAAATTAACAAGAAGTAGCTTATATATATATGTACTTTAAATATTACAGTAACAAAATTATTAGTTTTTAGTATTTGTTAGTATTTATATACCGTTTATTTTATAGCATAAGAAAAAACTTTCAATAGGTATATGCAGTTGATTGTATAAATTTTTTATCATCTCAATAGTTAATTTTCTTTTTTTATTTAGAATCTCAAAAACTCTAGATTTACTACCAATTAAAGTAAAATGTATATTGTATGCTAATATTGGTCACCTCGAATTTGTTAGCATTTAAGCACAGTTGATTTTATAGTCCAGGAATAAGCTTTCAACAGGAATTTGCAGTTGTTTATGCAAGTTTCTAATCATACCAATAGTTAATTTTCTCTTTCTGTTTAGAATTTCAGAAACACGTGATTTACTTCCTATTATTTCAATTAAATCTTTTTGTTTTAAGCTCTTTTGTTCCATTCTAAACTTAATGGCTTCAATTGGGTCTGGAGCATCAATTTTATAAAATTGTTCTTCATATGCTTCGACTAATGTTGTCAAAACTTCTAGTTCATCCATCTCTTTAGTATTTGGTTTTGCAGACATTAAATTTTCAATAATACTAAGTGTTTCTTGATAGTTTTGTTCATTTTTAATAGGTTTAATATTCATAATTATAACTCCTCTATATTGACTTTGTCGTATTGTTTATGTGTTCCAATAAACTTGATAAATACAATTTGTGCATGATAGTTTATTTTAACTATCAATCTGTATTTATTGCCAGCGATGTTAAAGACAACTTTTTCATCACCAATGATACTGGCACTTCTATACATCAGTTTAATTTGATTTGGATTATTCCAATTCAATTTTAAGACCTCTTTATGCCAAGCTTCTAAAGCACTTCTACTATCAAAATCCTTTAAATCTTCATAAAAGTCTTTAAGTGTCTTTTTTGATATTATTCTCATAAGGGTATTGTATCAAAGTTCCCATTAATAGAACTTTAAAAGATTGGATTAAATATTTTAGTGGATGTTAACGTTTAACTTGAGAAATAGTTTTGCCCGCTAGGGTAAACTATGTCTCTTCAAGATTTTGTTAATAGTTTTTTCATTAGTGTTTTTGTTGCATTTGTTGTTGTGATTCAAATAATCCCTTTTGTTGCAGCATTCGTTCCTTCTCAATTGAAAGTACTTGTTGCAGTTCTTGACTATAGTTGGATATAACAAATTAAAATTTATTTTTATATTAATTAAAAAGCA
The DNA here is from genome assembly GCA_022712845.1 of Sulfurimonas sp. The sequence goes on from JAFLJV010000242.1 coordinate 4,853, forward strand.
AAAAAGATTTTAAAAATGCACTTATGATTCTTAAAAGCATAAATTAGATAGAATAAATCTTTATTTACACTCTCTTATTTATCTAAGGAAATTTATGTTCGAAACAGTTATCGGTCTTGAAGTCCATGTACAACTAAATACAAAATCAAAACTTTTTTGCTCGTGTCCGACAAGTTTTAATCATAAACAAAATACAAATACATGTCCAACTTGTTTAGCACTTCCTGGTGCATTACCTGTTTTAAACAAAGAGGTACTTAATAAATCTATTATGCTTGGTACTGCTATAAATGCAACTATAAACAAAGAATCATTTTTTGATAGAAAAAGTTACTTTTATCCAGATTCTCCATCATCTTATCAAATTACTCAACTTTATACTCCAGTTGTTGAGCACGGCAAACTTCAAATTGATTTTGAAGATGGTTCACATAAAATTATCCGTATTAATCGTGCTCATATCGAAGCAGATGCTGGAAAAAACATACATGATGGTGATATCTCTAAAGTTGATTTAAATCGTGCAGGAACGCCACTTTTAGAGATAGTAAGTGAGCCTGATATGAGAAATGCTGAGGAAGTTATACTCTATCTTAAAAAACTTCACTCGATTATCCGTTATCTAAATATTGGTGATGCAAATATGCAAGAGGGTTCATTTAGAGTTGATGTAAATGTTTCTATTCGTCCCAAGGGTGAAGAGAAACTTTATACTCGTGTTGAAGTGAAAAATATAAACTCATTTAAATTTATCCAAAAAGCTATAGAGGTTGAAGTTGCTCGTCAAAGTGAGGCTTGGGAAGATGGAGTTTATGAGCAAGAGATATCTCAAGAAACTAGACTTTTTGATCAAGTAAAGTATGAGACTCGTTCTATGCGTGGAAAAGAGGAAGCTGCTGATTATCGTTACTTTCCTGAACCAGACTTACTTAAAGCTGTTGTAACGGATGAGATGTTAGAAAAGTATAGTAAAATCCCTGAACTCTCAGATGCTAAAAGAGATAGATTTATAAAAAATTATGGGATGAATGAGTACAACGCTAATGTTTTAACTTCTTCTGTTGAACAGGCACATTTTTTTGAAGAGATGATGAAAGAGGGTATTACTGCTAAAAATGCTATTACATGGCTTACAGTTGAACTTCCAGCTCGTTTTAAAGGTGAAGTAAACATATCTAATTCGCCAGTAAATGCTAAAAAACTTGGATTTTTAGTTAAGAGAATCGAAGATAAAACTATTAGTGGAAAAGCTGCTAAAGAAGTGCTTGATTATATAATGAACAAAAATGAAGATATTGATAGTGTTATTGATACTCTAAGTCTTAAACAAGTATCTGACACAGGAGCAATTGAGATTATGTGTGATGAAATAATTTCAGCAAATCCTGATAAAGTTGAACAGTATCAAGGTGGTAAAGACAAGCTTTTTGGTTTCTTTGTTGGTCAAGTGATGAAAGCATCAAAAGGTAGTGCAAATCCCCAAGCAGTTAATGAAGTGCTAAAAGCAAAATTAGGATAATAGTTTATGTTAAAGCGTTTGATAATTGATATTGCTTACTTTATAAATACATCAGCTTCATACGCAAAAAATAAACACTTTTTTTATAATTTATTAGAAAATGGTGATTATAAATACAAAAAATACTTTGATATTTTTATGATTACACTTATCTTTATAAGTGTTTTTATATTGGTAAGAGAAGTAAAAGCAGAAGTAGATTATAAACTACTGTTTTTTAACAACTACATTATATCAATCATATTTTTTATCGAGTATATATTAAGGCTTTGGGTAAGTAGTAGTGTAACAGATATAATAATCAAACAGAGTGAGTATGATGCTGCTATTGGAAAGAAATTTCAACTTTTTAAGTCTATAAAAAAAGTATTTAGAGTTAAAATAAGGTATATGTTAACTGTTAAAGCTATTATTGACTTGTTCGCAATTCTTCCATTCTTCCATCAGCTAAGATTGCTTCGTGTATTTATCCTGTTTCGTGTTTTTAAGCTTTTTAGATATGCAAAAAGTATTCAAACATTTACATCTGTAATTGCTACCAAAAAGTTTGAATTTTTAACACTCTTTATTTTTGCTTCTATTGTTATATTTGTCTCATCTGTTTTAATTTATATGGTCGAAGCTACAAATCCAGATTCATCAATTACAACACTTTTTGAGGCAGTATACTGGTCTGTAGTGACTATTTCAACAGTTGGTTATGGAGATATAGCCCCTGTAACTGAATATGGAAGAGTTGTAGCGATGTTTGTTATAGTCGCGGGTATTACAGTTTTTTCATTTACAACTTCACTTATTGTTACAGCATTTACAGAAAAACTTGATGAGATAAAAGAGATAAAACTCATAGATGATATAGCTAATTTAAAAGAGTTTTATCTTATTTGTGGGTATGAAAATGTTTCAAAAGAGGTTGCAAAAAAATTATCTATAGATAACAATATAATAATTTTAGATGAAAATTTTGCAAAAATCCAACAGGCAAGAAAAGATGGTTTTGTTGCACTAAATTATGCTCCTGGAAGTATAGATAGTTATCATAACCTTCGTATAAATATCGCTACGCAAGTAAAAGCTATCTTATGTTTAGGTGAAAGTGATATACAAAATGTTTACACTGCTCTAACAGTTCGTTCTTTTAATAAAGATGTATTTATTTTATCTATTTTAAAGAAAAAAACAAATAGAAAAAAGCTAGTTTTTGCTGGAGTGGATGAGCTTTTTTATGAAAAAGAGTTAGTTGGCATAATAGCTAAAGAGTTTGTTGGTCAGCCTGTTGCATTTGAAGCTATTCATGCTCTTCGCACAAACTATAATGATGTAAATATAGAAGAAATCATTGTAAATGATAGAATTTTAAAAAGTTTTAAAACAATTGGAGAACTTCAAAATAAAAAACATAAAGTTGTACTTTTAGGGGTTTATAAAAAAAGTCAAAAAGAGTTTTTATTTAACCCTGTTAATGATACTATTTTAGAGAGTGGAGATTATCTCTTAGTTATAGCAAGTGAACAGTTCATAGAAGAATTCAGAGCATATTTACATATAAAGAGAAATAGATGAAACATAAAACAGCTTTACTATTTGGGCATAATGACTACTCACTAGAGATACAAAAAAATATCTCTATGCACTATGAAAATGTAGATATATATAAACTTAATGAAGATGGTGAGCTTGGTTTTGATTTAAGTGATAATTGGGATGATTTAAGACTAAAAATTGATATGAAAGATTGCATAGTATTTTGTGTTCTTGAAGATATGGCTGAAAATATATTTTTAACTATCTCTTTGCGAGATACATTTAAAAATTTAGTTATTGTAGCCTTGGCTGAAAATAAAGAGAGTTCAGATAAACTAACATTAGCTGGTGCAACTATGGTTATACCAAGTACTCAAACAACAGCAGATGTAATTGTTGATATATTGCAAAAACCCATAGTGACAAAAGTTTTACATAACATTTTATATGAAAAAAGTGATTTACAAATAGCTCAAATTAAAATCCAAAATCATCATCTTTTTAATGAAAAACATCCAGCAGATATTGACTGGAGTGAGGAACACAGCGTAATCCTTATATCTATAGTTCATGAAGATATGAGTAGTGAGTTTATCTATGCTCCAAGAGAAAGACATCATGTTATAACAAATGGAGATATCTTTGTTGTAGTTGGGTATGAGCAAGATATACAAAAGTTTGAAAAGTTAGCAGGGAGTAGATGTGAATAAGATAGGAGTAATAGGAGCAGGTAAATGGGGATCGGCTTTAGCTTTTGCACTAAGTGAGAAGAATGAGGTGTATATAACTTCAAGAACTCCAAGAGATATTAAAAATTTTGTCTCACTTGAAGAGATTTTAAAGCTAGAGTATTTAGTTATAACTGTCCCTGCACAAGAGATATCATCATGGTTAGAAAAAAATTTTATATTTACAAATCAAAAAATTTTAGTAGCATCAAAAGGGATAGAAGCAACAACAGGTCGATTTTTAAATGAGATATATTCTAAACATATCCCAAGTTCACATATAGCCTTTCTTTCTGGTCCATCATTTGCAAGTGAGGTTATGAAATCACTTCCTACAGCAGTTGTAGTTAACTCTCAAAATGAAGATATAAGTGCTGTATTTTCATCTTTTTTTCCATCATTTATAAAAGCATACACTTCAACTGATGTCATAGGGGCAGAAGTAGCAGGAGCATATAAAAATGTTATAGCTATCGCTGCTGGAATATGTGAAGGTTTAGGACTTGGTAAAAATGCGGCAGCCTCACTTATTTCGCGTGGTTTAGTTGAAATGCAAAGATTTGGTAAAGAGTATGGTGCAAAAGAGGAAAGTTTTGTAGGACTTAGTGGAGCAGGGGATTTGTTCTTAACTGCTTCATCAAACATGAGTAGAAACTTCCGTGTAGGTTTAGGTATAGCTGTTGGAAAATCACAATCAGAGATACTTAAAGAGTTAGGTGAAGTAGCAGAGGGTATAGGAACTACTTACGCACTACATAAAATATCAAAAGACAAAGATTTATACTTACCTATAGCTACGGAAGTTTATAAGATGTTAGAGGGTGAAAATCCTCATGTTAGTCTTAAGAGTTTTTTGGCGAATTAGGTAAATTTGCTTATAAAGTGAGTTTTATGTATAATTGTTCATACGATTATATGAATAGGACATAATTATGCATAAAATAAGAAGTACATTTACAGTGTCAGACTACATTATTGATGAGCTAAATAGTGTCGCAAGTGAGCTTAATGAAAAAAAAAGTCACATAGTAGAAAAAGCTCTCAATATGTACTTTGATGCATTAGATGAAAAACTATCAGATCAAAGACTAAAAAACTTAGAAGATAAAAAAGAAAAATTAATCCCTGCCGATGAGGTATTTAAAGACTTAGGGCTTTAAATGTACACACTTTACTTTTTAAATAATGCAAAAAAAGAGTTTAAAAAGTTAGATACTATAGCTCAAAAAACCATTAAAGAAAAACTTCTACTACTTACAACAAATCCAGATATTTTAAAAAATAATATAAAAGCTCTAAAGGGTGAATACAAAGGAAAATTTAGACTTCGTATAAATCAATATAGAGTTGTTTTTCAAGTTAAAGATGAAGAGTTGATTATCATCGTTGTTCGTGTTGGGCATAGAAAAGAGGTTTATTAGATGGGTATATGTAAAGTATGTAAAGAAGAAAATAAATGTATTTTACATTGTGAAAAGAATGAATATAATAGTTGGTATACAGTTGATAAAAATAATGAAAGAAAATGGATTTCTGATAAAGTACGTAAATTTTGGAAAAATATAGATGATTATATTTCAATTATTAATGATGCCTGTGAAGAAGCTTCTCCAGATATGATACAAGGCTATAATTTTGAAAAAGTATTTTTTCCATGTCAAATGTCTGAGATTTTTTCAGAAATACCATTTTCTGAATTAAAAAATAATATAAATATTAATTTTATAGAATGTAAATTTTTATCCATTAACGATTTTAGTTTACTTAATAAGGCAAAAAACATAAAATTTTATAAGTGTACCTTTTTTAAAGGTGCAGAATTTAATAATATAGAATTTAAAAATCAATTTTATTTTACAAGTTGTACAGTTCATAAAAATATTAATTTTATAAATGTAGTATTTAAAGATGTAGTATCTTTTATAGATACAACATTTTATGAAGAATTTAATTTTGCACATACAAGGTTTGATGAATTGGTTATATTTGATAGCTTAAAATATGGAATATTATTATTAATGAATACTTTTTTTCGAAAAGAAGTAAATTTTTTATTAATGGATATAAAAATTGATGATAGAGAAACAGCAAGAATAATTAAACATTCCTTTGAACAACAAAATAATATTATTGAAGCAAATAAGTTCTATGCTTTAGAGATGAACTAAAGAGAAAAAGAACTTGCAAAAGATAAAAAAAGTAATATTAATGATTGGTCTATTTTTAAATTACATAAAATTTCTTCAAATTATTCACAAAGTTGGTTAAGAGCGTTATTATGGATAGTTTGGTTAAGTTCATTATATACATTTGAGCAAAATGGTATCCAAGCAATAAGTATATTTTTATATTTTTTTATTCCAACAATAATTTTATTATACTTTACAAAAAATTTTACCATAGCAACTAGCTGTATAAATGTACTAAGTCCAATGATTTTTTCTTTGATAATAGCTTATTATATTGATTATGAAGTATTTAAAGGAATTGTATTGGCGTCTTTTTATGATGGTTCTATACTAAATGAAATAGCTAAAAATATAAATCCATTTTCAAAATTAAATTCAAATGATATGACAGCTGGTCTTTTTATATATAAAATTACTATCTCATACTTAATCTACCAATTCATAATATCAATAAGACAAAACACAAGAAGAAAATAAAAATAATAAAGTATAATTAAAGAACAATATGATATTATTTTTTATAATAATTAATGTAAATTTTATAGTTATATGGAGTTAAAAAATGAAGAAAATTATTTATTTTATAGTGCTAGTTTTAATTTTACAAGGGTGTAACGGTTTACAACCAAAAGCAGAAAATTTTAGTCCATACAATACAGCAAAAGAGATAGTAAAAGGTAAGGTATATGAATTGCCAATTGGTTCAAATTATGTATTAATTGATCCTGAGTTTAAGAAATTATTTTCAGATACTAAAAACTTCTCACAATGTAGTATTGGAGATGTATTTTGGAGAAGTCCTAATTTTATGAAAACAGAAGTTGTAACTTCTGAATACTTAGCAGTAGCAGAAGAAGAAGAGTTAGCAGGATGTACCAAATCCTTAAGTAGAGTGTATTAATAAGTAAATTTATTTATTTAAAAAATACTCAGAAATCTGTTTTATCTCATCTGCTGTTGCTTTACCTTTAAGTGATGGCATGATTCCAAACCTATCTCTTGTCTCTATTGGAAAAAGCATTTTTTCTTCTGATGGGTTAAGTGAATAATCTACTATAAAATTGATTTGATCAGCTCTTTTAGGGAAAGCATTTTTTACTTTTTTTGACATTCCCCAGTATGGTGGTGCTTCAATATTTTCTATTTTTTCTTTAGTAACTAAACCCATTAAGTGGCATTTTCCACATTTATCTTCAGCTAAAGTTTCAATCTCACTCATAGCGTTTAGTGATATAAAAAATGATGTAATAAGAAGTAAAATTAGTAAGCTTTTCATGTTCTAATCCTTTATAATAGTAAAAAGTATATATTGCGGACATTATAATTAAGCACCAATTTAATAGCTTTGACTTTAATCAAATGTTATGTATAATTCTATAAATTTTTGTAAGTGAGTTTGAATGAGCCATAAAGAGCAGTTTTTAAAGATAGGTTTAGCGATTATGATAGGTGCTTTAGTTTTTGCTCTTTCAATGAGTATCTTTACTACAACACAAGCCTCACTTCTCGGTCTTATAGCCCTTTTAGTAACTCTATGGACAAATGAAGGTTTACCTCTTGGTGTTGTCTCACTTTTACCTATTATCCTTTTTCCAGCATTTACAATTTTAACTACTAAAGAGACAACTGTAAACTATGCTCATCCAATTATATTTTTATTTCTTGGTGGATTTTTACTTGCAATTGCAGTTGAGAAAACAGGTTTACATAAATGGATAGCTCATAAAATGCTTTCACTTTTCCCTGCAACTCCAAAAGGGATAATATTTTCACTAGCGATTACATCAGGACTTCTTAGTTCAGTTCTATCAAATACAACAACAACACTTTTACTAATAGCTATAGCTCTATTTTTGACTGAAAATTTAAAACTGAAAATGAGATTTGCTCTTGCTATTGCTTATGGAGCTAGTGTTGGTGGGATTTTAACTCCTATTGGAACACCTCCAAATCTTATATTGCTTGGAATTATGCAAGATAAAGGGATGGAAATTATCCCATTTTTGCAGTGGGTGATGATGGTTGCTCCTCTTGTTTTTGTAATGTTATTTGCCGTTGCTTCACTTTTAAGCATAGGTGTAAAAGATATAGATGTAACACTTACAAGTGAGAAGAAACCACTAGAACAAGAGCAAAAAAAAGTGTTGTTTATTATAGCTGGTTTAGTAACTCTTTTACTTTTAAATGCTCCTCTTAAACCTTACTGGAACGGGCTAGGGCTTAGTGAGGCTGGAATACTGCTAGGGTGTGGACTTTTACTTTATGCTCCACCATTTAGAGTACTTGACTGGATGGCTGATAAAGGAAAAGTTCCATATAGAATTATGTTTTTATTTGGGGCAGGTTTTTCTATAGCAAAAGCGTTTAGTGCTACGGGTTTAGCTGATGAGTTTGCATCATACCTTATAGCAATGACGCAACTCGCACCAATATTAATTATTCTTTGTGTAGCTATGCTTATAACATTTACAACAGAGATAACATCAAATACAGCTCTGATATCCATAATGCTACCAGTAATCTACTCAGTAGCAGAGCAAACAGGGTTAAATACAACTCTATTTATGATGGTCGCTACAGTTTGTGCTAGTTATGCCTTTATGCTCCCAATCGCCACCGCTCCAAATGCCATAGCTATGAGTAGTGGAGTTGTGAGTATAAAAAACATGGCAAGATATGGTGTAGTTTTAAACTTTGTAGGAATATTTTTAATCGTAATGATTGCAGAGTTCTTTTGGAAAGGGATTCTTTAGAGTTTTTTTCTTTTATACATCATATAAAAATCTTTAATGATAAGAGCGATAGAGTAAAACCATAAAAAGTGTAAGATGTAGTTCTCACTTAGTCCATAATTATAAAGAAATGGATAACCTAAAAAAAATGGCCACTTGAAAAAATAAAAAAATAGTATGCCAACACCGTAAAATTCTTTTAATAATCTTTTCATAGGCACATTTTACCTTTTTTAGATAAAATTCCATCAAATATATAATAAGGTTTATAATGATAGTTCATATAGTAATGTTTAGATTTAGAGATGAAAATAAAAATGATAATTTAAAAGAAGTAACTACTAAGTTAAATGCACTAGTTGAGTTGATTCCTGAGCTTAACTCTTTAGAAGTTGGGATAGATTTTTCTCGTAGTGAGAGAGCTTTTGATCTCTCACTTTACTCAACATTTGATTCAAAAGAAGCTCTTAAATCTTACGCTGTTCACCCTGAGCATTTAAAAGTAGTAGAGCTTATAAAATCTGTAACTCTTGAATCAAAAGTAGTTGATTATGTAAAAGAGGGTACTAACTAGATGTTAACACTTATAGTTGCTATATATACTCTTTTTGTACTTCTTACAATCTATACAAGTGTTATGCAGATTGGTTATGTAAACAAAGCTAAAAGAGGTTCTGCTGTTTTACTCTCAGATACAGATTTTTTAAAAGCTGGTAATTATAGTGTAGCAAAAGAAAAGATGAGTATAGCTAGTTCATTTTTAGATTATATAATTTTTATAATCTGGATAGATTTAGGTATAAAATATCTAGAAAGTACTTTTTTCTTTGCAAATGAAACTTTAATGAGTGTGAGCATTGTGATGGGTTTCATAGTTATAAACTCTATCATCTCTTTACCATTTGGATATTATGAGAAATTTATTTTAGATGAGAAGTTTGGATTTAACAAATCAAGTATGGGACAGTGGATAAAAGATACTTTAATTTCATTTGTTATGACACTTGTTCTTGGTTCTTTAATTGTTTGGATTATATACTTAATTATTACAAGTTTTACTTTATGGTGGTTATGGAGTTTTATCTTTATATTTGGGGTTGTGATACTTATAA
>JAFLJV010000160.1 GCA_022712845.1 Sulfurimonas sp.
AACTCTGCAGAAAATATTTGGGCACTTTTTTGGCATTCTTCTTTAGTTGAAAATACAGAACTTAAAACACAAAATTCATCTCCACCAAGTCTTGCTACTGTGTGCTTGTATTTTTTGGATATTTTCGATAGTCTTCTAGCCACTTCACATAAGAGTTCATCACCAATATCATGCCCAAGTGTATCATTGATAGTTTTAAAATAGTCAAGGTCTATGAGTAAAAGGTATGTAAACTTATCATTATTTTGTTTTACAGAGCTTTCTAGTATCTCTAAAAAATATCTTCTATTTCCAATTTTTGTTAGATGGTCATGGTATGCTTGATAATTACTTTTTAGAATGTAATCATTTGTATTTTTTGCGGCATAAAGAAGAACCATACCTAAAACAACTGAGAAAAATGCCAATAAATAACTAAATGTTTCCCCAATCAATAAAAAGTAAATCGTGATTGGTAACATCAAAAATATAACAGTAAGAATAAAAAGTTTTTTTTGCGATGCAAGAATTGTAGCTGCAACAACTGTAGCACCAAGTTGTGTTGATAAAGTTACATAGTGCATTTGGGGATTGTCAAAAGAGACATAGTAGACAAACATAACCGTCCACCAAGAAGAGTAAACAAACATAAAGTATCTAACCTTAGTAACCCACTTATCTTTTTGCTCTATTGTCATCTCTACATTAAATTTTTTATAGAGCATATATCCATAAGCAGTTATCATCAGTACAAAAAACATCCATATTACTTCATATATCATAGATGTATATAAGAAACCGATAAGAAGATAGCCTGGAGCTGTAAAAAGGTTTAGTGCATTTATTACCAGAATTTGCTTATGCATAAATTTGTAAAAGCTAAGATTTTCATTCATAGTTGATTGTCCAAAAAATTTAATAAAAGTTATTTTATCACAATTATATTATCTCAAAGTTAATATTATATTATTGTATAATGCTATATGTTAAAATTCACCACACTTTCTATGCTCGAAATAACCAATATCTTAGAAGAAAAACTCAAAACTCTTCATGCAAAAGAGATTCTAGAGTTTGAAGTACTAAATCCAGATTTCGTTAGTTCTACCTATGCTGGAAACATCATCTATATAGAATCAGCAAAATACATCTATAGAAGTTATAAGTCATGGACAGATTTAGCCAATATTTTACGATGTAAGATGCTTACCCCAAACCTTATTAGTGAGCACACGGTGTCTATACGCTACGAAAAGCTTAACCTTGATGTTAGCTTTCATAAAAGTTCAGATACACCTGAATTTAAATATGGAAGTGATTCTATATTCTCAAAAATACACAAGATGGAAGAACCTGCTTTTTTACACTACTACAAACAAGCTCTACAAAACGTTACACTCAACAGGAGAACTAGAATCTTAAATCTTGGTGTAAATAGTGGTGATGAATTTGAACTCATTCAAACTATGGCAACAGATTTTAACACACTAGAGTTAGTTGGAATTGACTACTGCGATTCGGCTATTGCATCAGCAAAAGAAAAATTTCAAGATTGCCCAAATATCAGTTTTCATACACATGATATAAATGATTTAGAATCACTCTATCTTGGAAGATTCGATTTGATTATTAGTATAGGCACTCTACAAAGCTCAAATCTTGATTTCAACCCTCTTTTTATGTCACTAGTACAAAATCAACTTAAGCGTGATGGCGCTGTGATTCTAGGATTTCCTAACTGTAGATGGCTTGATGGGGAACTTATTTATGGAGCAAGAGCAAAACACTACGCATTTTGCGAAATGTCCAATGTATACAAAGATGCTATATTTTGTAAAAAATATTTACAACAAAAAAAGTTTAGGGTTACTATAACAGGGAGAGAATATATCTTTTTAACAGCTACTTCTATACGAAAAGACTAAGTCTTTTCATTTTAGAACTTTGGAACCTTAGGCATATCAGGCATTTTTGGCATCTCTGGCATTTTTGGAAATTTATTATCGCCAGAACCTGACATTTTTAAGTCGTCCACATTTGGCATCTTCATAGCATCCACATTTATATCATCTATTGATGGCATTTTCATTCCGCTAGAGCCTTTAGAAGAATCCATACTTGGCATCTTCATATCACCCATAAAAGGCATTGTCATTCCATCTGAATCTTTATCATTCGAATCCATGCTTGGCATTTTCATATCACCCATAAAGGGCATCTTCATATCATCACCATCTTTTGAATCCATGCTTGGCATCTTCATGTTATCCATAGATGGCATTTTCATTCCATTAGAACCATTTGAAGCGGAATCCATACTTGGCATTTTCATATCATCCATAAATGGCATTTTCATATCATCGCCATCCTTTGAATCCATACTCGAACAGCAAGCTCAGGACTCCTCAGCAAGAGACGCCCTCCTTCGCCATCTACCTGAAGAGAGACAGTATCCGATGGAGTTAAAAAATGTCCTCCATTTTCGTTCTGAATATCAAGGCCTTCAAAATAAAAAAGACCTTGCCTGGATGTCTGATTGTATTGACCCGAGATACTACTCTCAAAAACATTCCCGTAACTAATCGTGGT
>JAFLJV010000161.1 GCA_022712845.1 Sulfurimonas sp.
GTTAGTTATCTCGTCTATTTACTTGCTTAGTTTTCAATGATCTCAAACATATTAAAACTCTTCAACATGAAGTATCTCTACTCTAGTCTAAAGCTAGTGTCTGTTTGTGGATGGGAATTATAGAGAAAACTTGCTTTGTTGTCAATAGTTTTTTGAAAGAATTTAAAAGTTTTTATTTTTAGGTAATTTAGATTATTTTAACTACAATTATTATCTGATGGATCTATTATACATACATATCCTGTTTCTTTATGAACTCTTATTGTAAGAGTATCTCCTGTTACGTGTGTTAAGACTATATTACAATTACCTTCTATTAAATCATTACCATCATAAGCAGTTAGATTTGAACTTAAATTACTTCTAATTGGTCTTCCTATATGATCAAATGTCAATCTTGTACTTCCACCAATAGTACATGCATCAGAAAATGTAACACCGTTAGGATCATCAATACCATAAGATCTTCCAAGATTTAACTTATTCATTCCAATAAAACCTGCATTATCAATATCCAAAGTAGGGTCAAGACTATTAATTCCACCAGTCATTCGCTCATTTGAATTAGCAGGATTTTGTGCTATTTCTGTTTCATCTGGATTACCCGCAGTTATTCCAGTGTTATCTGAATATATTGTATATCCCCATTCTAGTCCAGAACCATTATTTCGACTAAAAAATATTTGCCATCTTTCTCCAAACCAAGTGTTGTCAGCTATATCAAATTTATCATCAACCATAGCCAAATGTTGTGTATATCGAATATCAGACACTATTTGAATTGCTGCTTCTTGAAGTGGATTTGTTCTTGTATTTGGTATTATTGTAGCTACTAAAATACCAATAACAACTATAACAAATACTAACTCTAACATAGTAAACGCTTTTTTCATACTAGTCCAATCAAATAAGTCATTTGTATAAGTATAACAAAAAAGAGATGAAAATAAAAAATATTTTTAGAGAGTTAAAGAAAAAAGAGATAGAATTTAAGGAGAAGAACCTCCTTAAATTTAAAATATATTACAGTTTTATAGAAAAAAATTTAGTTTTTTTCTGCACTGATTTTTAAATCTTCTCTGCTTCTGGAACATCATAAAGGATGTCATCCATTGGGTGTCTGTACATTGGCATTGCAAGACGCTTCTCATCAAGTACATGACCGATGAAACCTATTGAACGACCAACGATAAAGAATGCATTTAGAGTACCTGATTCGATAAATTCATTTATCTCATCTTCTTCATAACCTAATGCTCTCCACATATCTACCATTAAGATACCGATAGTACCATCAACATTAAGAATTAAATTCTCTTTCTTAGATGTTGTTAATTGCTCAACAGTTCTTGCATAATCAAGAAGTGGAGTTGATGGAAAGTGCTCTGCAGCAAAATTCATAAGACCAGTAACTCTTAAATCTGGATTTTTAAGTGATTTAATTCTATGCCCAATTCCTGGAATTGGCACGCCCTCACCTTTCATATATTTTAAGAAAGCTTTAGGATCTAAACCATTATCATCTGCATATTTGAAATATTTAGCAGCACCATCAATAGCACCACCAAATCTTGGACCGATTGTTAATAAACCAGTTACAAGTGATTCAACAACTGATTTACCAGCTCTTGCAGTTACTTTTGCATTGTGTGCACCTGAAACTGCTGGACCATGATCAGCAACAGTTTTAAGTACAGTTTCAATGAAGTCTGTAGCCCATTTTGGATACTGTTTTTTGAACCATAGAAGTGAAATAACATCACCGATTCCTTTACCAGTAGATGGAGTTGCCACACTAGAGATTGGAAAACCAGCATATGTACACTCTTCTCCTCTATCATCAGAAATAGTACAGATAAACTCTTTGCTTCTTCTAATTTTAGGACAGACATTCATATGTGGCTCTGAAATATCTTTAATGATACCTTGAGCATGTAAGTCATGATAAACAGCAGAGATAATTTCAGGAATATCATTAAATGAACCTGGAACATGTATACCAGCTTCTCTCATCGCTGCATTTTTAGCATCAGCAGTTTCTCTCTCATCATTTGCAGATGCACCAGCATGACCAAACTGAACACCAGAATCATAATACTTAGCAATTGTACCAATACACCATGCAATAATTGGTTTAGTTAATTTTTTAGCTTTTATAGCTTCAATAACTTTATACTCTTCAATACCACCAACTTCACCTAATAGTAACATATACTTTACATTAGGGTTTTGTTCCATTCTAAGAAGGTTATCAATAAAAACAGATCCAACAAATCTATCTCCACCTATTGCAACACCCTCAGCAATACCATCAGCGTTTATAGAGATGATATTTGAAAGCTCATTAAATAAACCACCTGAACGAGTAACAAGTCCACATGAACCAGCACGGTGTAGTTTAGAGTTGACTATATTTTCAATTGTTCCACCAATGTTTGCAATTTTAAATGCACCTGGAGTAATTGCACCAACAGTTGCTGGCCCAATAATAATAACACCTTTTGATCTTGCAAATTCATTCA